>JAPLWE010000039.1 GCA_026396705.1 Candidatus Gribaldobacteria bacterium | reverse complement strand
GCTTGATATTTCACCACGGCTATTTTGGTTAAACCGCCAAAATAAGTGGTTTCGTTGCCGTAAGAACCCACTCCGCTAGCGGCAACCTGGGTGTCGGCTGATTTATTTAAGATGGTCTGCAAGCATTTTACATCGTTGCCTTTGGACCCAATCGTTAAGTTTCGGCTGAAGGTTATACCTGCGCAAGCGGATCCGCTCACAACAGGAGTAACGGTCGCGCCAGATTGCATCGTTCCCAATTGTTGGTTTAACGAATTCAGTAAGGCTGTCGCGTCAGCAATACTTTTTGCTAACTCGTCCGCGGTCGCGGCGCCTACTGGAGCAATCGGAGCAACCATCATAACCACAACCGCTAAAGTTGTAATTGCTGATAAAATCTTTTTGGTACTCATTGCTTTTTATTTTGTTCATCGCGTTAAATTATAACGCGAGATACGGCTCTTGCTTAATGAAAAGTTTTAATTTTCAAAAAAACTTGAGACGATTTTTATGTTATTACGAAATTCGCAAGCGAATTTCGTCCGACCTTTTTACCCTGTATTAACAAGGTTAACCCGTAGGAGGAGATCGAAATGTCGATATATCGAAATGTCGAGCTCATTCTGCGGGCTTATTGTCCTATCTGTTGTAAAAGCAAAATAGCTTCGGACACATTGTCTTGATTATAAAACTTTTCAGCTTGATTAAGCCGTTCTTGGTCAGCGGCGCTTAATGATCTTTGTTTTAGGTCGGCAAAACATTTTTCTAAAATTTCTTTCTGCACTTGGTCAGTTTTAGCCACTACTTCGTTTGAAGCTTTGTTGACATCGCTCAAGCCAGCCAAAATACTTCGCGACAAAACCAATGGACTGGCCTGCATTTTTTGGGCAACCTGCTGGTTATTTTTAACTGTTGATTTGATCACCTGGGCCATTGACAAAGCCTGGTTAACATTGGCAGTAGTTTTTAAGCCGTCCAACGATTGATTAACAGATTGCAACTGGCTTTCCATTGTTTGCAAAGCCGCCGCCATGGCTTTGCTTTGCTGGTTTTGAAAAAGACCAAACCAATCAAAGTAAAACGAAGTGCCCAGCACCACAACTCCCAACAAAGCTAAAGAAGCAAAAGCCATTTTGGGCTGGCTAAACATATTGACTAAACCAGTAAAAATAAATCTGCTTTTTTCAGTTGCTTCAACTGGCAGATCCTGCGCCAAAAGCCTTTGCTTAAGCGAAAGCTCCCACCCCTTATCGGGCTGGATTTGGCTAAATGTTTTTAATTGCTGGATTAGTTGCTTTTCGTCCATAACTTTGCTGATTACTATTATGACGCAAAAATAGCTCTTTTGTTACAAGTTTTAGACAAACAATGTTTCGGGCCACTTTTTGGTCATCTTCTCCCGTAGTTCAGCCAAGGCCCGAGAGATTATCACCCGAGTGGCGCCCTCGGTTTTGTCTAGCATTTGAGCGATTTCTTTACTGGAATAACCATCAAGGTAATACCAAATCAAGACATCTTGGTGCTCATCTTTTAATTCATTTAAGCGAGCTCGCAAGTTTTCTAAATCACTTTTAATAATTTGGTTGGCTTCCGGATTGTCATTAACATCAATTAATGGCAAATTGTCTACCCCCACCGTGGGCATTTTGGCGCCACCTCTATAATAATTGGCTACCTCGGCTCGGGCCACCTGATAAAAATAAGCCGAGCAATTTTTTATTTCCAGACCAGTCCTAAATTTTTTCCAGCTTTTAACAAAAACTTCCGCTGAAATGTCTTCAGCCACCTCTTTAGCGCCCACTTTCAAAAACACATAGCGATAAATCTTGCCAATGTGTTTATCGTAAAGCTGGCCAAATTGTTTTTTATAATTTTTAGCCATGGCTGAAAATCATTAGAAAATAGGACAAACAGTTGTCCTATCTATGTCCTACTTATGTCCTACCTCTATACTTTTATCTTATACTCGGTTTTGCTTTTATCGCCAAATCGTGTCACCAAACCCTGATGTAAAAGGAAATCCAAATCGCGTCGCAAAGTTCGTTTGGTTACTTCGGGAAGCACTTTGTTAAAATCTCGGATTTGCGCGCTGGCTTTCTGGCGCAATACTTGAATAATTTTTTTATGACGGTCTTTTAACCCGCTAAAATCCGGGGCAATTTTAATTTTCACCACCTCGCTACGAGGTTTACTCGGCTGGACTGGCTCTGACTTTGGCTTGGGCTGGCCATTGGCTTGTTTCCCAGCAACCAGCATTTGCTTAACCTCTTTTTCAATCACCAGATATTCTGTTTTTAATAACCAAAAATTTTCCGGCTTAACCCAGTTCTGCGATTCAGCGATCTGAAAATAAACACCTAAAACAACGATTTGTTCTAAGGCTTGTTCTAAAGCTCGTGGCTGGAATTGCGCCACCACCAAACTAGCCAAAACCTCGTCGGCTTTTCTTCTTAACAAAAACTTCAACGGCTCTCTCTTAGGAAAAAGCTCGCTTACTTTATAAACGCCAATAGTTAGCTTGATAAAATGGCTTTTGTCCATCATATTACCACCCTTCATAATTAATACCTATCTTACCAAGATAGGACAAAAAGTCAACCAAATAAAAAAGTTGGCCTGCTAATTTATTCAATCAAACAAGGCCAACCATCTGAACGCCGTTTAGTAATCATAATAATAATCATCATGATAATCAACGACAGACATTTTTTTGCCACGCAACTTATCCCAAAGATCAGCGACAAGCGCGACGATTGCAAGAACAATAAATGCTCCAATAACAAAAACGATCAACAAAAAGGCCGAAAGATGCTGTTTCATAGCGACCTCCTTTCCCCTAAAGGGTGAGGGTTGGAAAATACTACCATTTTCAATATAGTCCAATTTCATTTTTTATCAAGTTAAAATAAAAAAGGCTGGTTTCTCATTAAAGAAATTCAGCCAATTTTGCGACACATTTTGTCGCCTATTTTTCGTAACCACCTTTTTATTTGGACATAGCTGTGTTGCAAAAACGAAACAGTTAAAAGCCCAAACGCCAAAAAGGGCAGCATTACGAAGCTTCTGATTGTTTGCCTAATAACCACTCCCTACCTCCATTTTGAAAGATTTTTTAAAGCCACTATCTTAAACATATCACTTTCCGCCGAAAATAAAACATCTGCAGCTGGCCCAAAGAGCTCCCGCTGCAGTTGTTATTTTTTTTATTTCTCATCACCACCCTTTCCTTTTAGTGGTTGCCTCTCTAATGTTTTTAATCATTGTCGAGGTCGAGCTCTCACTGTCCCAGACTGAAGCAGATATAGTGTCTCGATTATCGCCTGAAGACGAC
Source organism: Candidatus Gribaldobacteria bacterium (assembly GCA_026396705.1). Taxonomy (GTDB): domain Bacteria; phylum Patescibacteriota; class Minisyncoccia; order Minisyncoccales; family CG1-02-41-26; genus CG1-02-41-26. The sequence continues at coordinate 24,432 of JAPLWE010000039.1, read as the reverse complement.
CTTTCGCTACTTCCGCCTGCCGCTGCCTGTATCTGTTTTTTAATACCCTCAACCTCTCTTTGACCAGGAGGCTTACCGTAAAAATCAAGCTTGATTATTTTACAATAATCTTTCTTGATAAATCCACAATATCGAATCCTGCTGGATCCAGTAAAAAGGCTGCCAAAGGCAAATCCCTTGGCGTTGACGATGATAATTTCCACCCTCGTCACCTGCTGCCGGATCTTTTTCTTTGTTCCACCTTTTTTAGCCATTTTTTCTCCTTTACAGAGGCTTAACCGCCTCTTTGTTCGAACCAACTCTTAAACAAGTTGTTATAATCGGCAAAGAGCCTGGGCTCTTGCCATTTGCCCTATTCCTAGCCAACCGCCTGTCATACTCCCTAGAAAGAGTCACAGCCACCTCCTCGCTACACCCATAAAAATCAGGAGCGTATTTTATGCGGGAAGTGGGGCCATTGCTCTGACCAATAGGTTGCGTCATTTTGTTCACCTCCTTAGAAACATTTACAAACTATAACTTTTTAAATCGTAATCTGTTTATGCTCTTTGTCACAGATCGCGACAATATAGTTTTTGAATTTTCCTTGAAGATACTCTTTTAGCACGGTAATAATTTCGTCCGTAGGCAATAGCGGAACAACCACTTTGCCTTTGGTTTCGCCACAGATAAATACCTTGTCTTGTATTTTTTTTGTGACAAAAATTCTGCCACCAACACCTACCTCATTTCGCGAAGTAGTCCCGTTTCTAGGGCACACTGACATAATTTACTCACCATCCTTTCCTTTGAATATTAATTACTTAATGTTCAACGCACTTACAAACTACAACATTTCAGCCCATTTGTAAACCAACCCAAAAAAAACCATCTCACTTCCCGTGCGATCGCACTTGAAGTGAGATGACTTAAAATATAAAATAATAGAAAGTAAATATTTTTTATGCCTAATAAAATTTCTAAAATTTCAATAGATATTCTTAAAGTCATTGGACTTGTCGGGATATTTGCTATAGCGGCTCAGTCGCCCAATTTTTGGGTGCATTTGAGCAGAAATTTACAAAAAAGAGATAGATATTTCAAAAACAATTATAGTCAAACGCAAATTAGTAAAACTCTTAGTCGTTTGAAAAGATCAAATATGTTAGTGCTGAAAGAAAAGGATGGAAAATTTACGGTGGAGCTTAGCGAAAAAGGCAAAAAGAAAATCCAGCAAATTACCATTGATGATTTAAGAAATAAAAAACCCGAGCAATGGGACGGCCTCTGGCGGGTAGTGATTTTCGATATTCCCGAGCGACAAAAATACGGCCGAGCGGCTTTGAGAGGAAAAATGAAATATCTGGGATTTTACCAGCTACAAAAAAGCGTTTGGGCATTTCCCTACGATTGCGAAAAGGAAATTGAATTGCTAGCCAATTTTTTCAACATTTATAACTGTGTCAATTTCATTGAGGCCAAAAGAATCACCAACGACACAGAACTAAAACAACATTTCAAGCTTACTTAATCATCACTCAACCCATCTCACTTCCCGTGCGATCGCACGGGAAGTGAGATGGGTTTTTGTTTATAATTAGCTGTGGATAACTTTGACCAATAAATGCTGACAGACAATTAAATTTTCTTTACAATGAGAAAATATAATAAAAAGGGAAGGGCAGACCTTCCCTAAATCTATGAAGAAAAAAATTATTGTTGGGTTGGTTGGTGTGGTGGCGATAGTGGCCGTAGCTGGCGGCTTTTTTTGGTGGCAAAATCGGCTGACACCAGTGGAGAAGTGGGGTGCTATCGCATATACCGACGCTAAGGATTATATTGTGACGGACACGCCAAATGGTAAATTAGTAGAAAATAAAAAAGAAGGTTTAAGTTTTATAGTGCCAAGCGATTGGGTAAGAACAAACAAAGACACTGAAGGCGATGCCATGTTTTTAAGCCCAGACGCCAAGATTAAAGAAGGCAACCAAATGCTTGAACAAGGTTGTAAAATTGTTGCTGCAGTAGCCAAAGTAAAAACCAATATTGATGTATTGGAACAATACCTTAAAGAAAATTTTTCTTGGTCTTCAAACGAAAGATCACTTTATGAAAGATTGAAAATCGCCAATTATCCTACTATAAGAAATTCCTTTGATAATTCTAAATTGGGAGTATATTTTGATAACACTCATATTGTAACTTCAAAAGCATTATACGAGGTGGTGCTTGAAGCCAGCGAGCAAAATAAAGAAAGTTGCAAAACAATATTTGAGACAACGCTTAAGACAATAACAATAAAATAGATGTTGTTAAACAAATTTAGAAAAATATCTCTGGTTTTTCTCGCAATAACTGCCTGTTTTTTGCTTCCTTTGAGCACTTTGGCGACTGACGAATTGACTATTGATAAAGATCAAATAAGAAACCATCTGGTTTTTCCTGAAAAAGATGTTAAACAGATTATTTATAGCTTTATTCAGATTTTTTCCAATCAATGGTCTGACGAAAGAACATCATCGGACTACAACTCTGAAGAAGCAGCTGTTTTAGTTTTAGCTCGCAAGACCTTTCAGGGCGAATCACTGCGCTATCTTTTAGTAGACGCACCAGTGGAAACCATGGAAATGGTAGTTAAAAAAAGCATCCAAATAGCCAGCTTAATTCACGGCGTGACTAATTTAGGCGATGTTATGGGAACAATTGAAACGCTAAGTGTCAAAATGGCGGTTAATTATGGTCTTAACGCTTTGATGCAAAATGAAATTATGGTGGCGCCGGGCGCTTTTGCCACTGATTATATTGTTATTGATGATTCCAGTGCCAAAATGGTCTTGCAATACATTCTTATTTTTAAGCCAACTGGCCAAAATGTTGGACAGATTGCCATAGAATTTTATTCGCCAGCCACATTACTAATACCAAAATCGCAGGGATCTCCTGGAATGACTTACGGCACTCCCAACGATCTTACCAGCGACCTACCGCCTTTTATTATCACAGTCAAAGGCCAAATCCAAAGAGACGACTATAAAAACTACCAGTGGGTTAACCCGCCCGACATCGTCATCTCTTTTCCTGATAGCGTGCCGGATTTGGGGTTTCGGCCGGAAAGCTTTTGGCAGAGACATTTGTGGCAACCACTAGAAAACGAAGTGCAGGACACCTTGGTGCTGTTGCAAAAGTTTATACCCAGCGCCTCGGGCATAGTTAATAGTCTCAATGACATCTGGCAAAACATCAATCAAGCCGGATCGTCTATCGGCAACAGCTTGCTGGAATTTCTCGGCAATGCCGGTGCCTCTCTCGTCGGTTTTGTTTCGGGCGACCCACAGCCAAGCAATCAACCTGCTAACTTGGCTAGCTCAAATAATCAAGATCTACCCTTGCCCCAACTAACCCCGCCCCAGCCGACACCTTCACCAGCGCCAACTCCCCAACCCGACACATCTTATATTGACAGCCTAGCCCGCCAACTGGCCGCCTTGTTGGAGCAAATTGATAATGTTAGCGAAGAAATTGACCTTTTATCAAGCCAGCAAACCCCACCAACCACCGCTTTCCTGCCAGAGCCGGGCCAAAACGACGATCTCGCGTCTAACGATCCATTGCCACCTGTTAGTTCGTCCACCCCAGCCACATCAAGCAACACCCTAGCCAGCTATCAGCCACTAAACAATTCCCCATCGGCTCCCCCACCGGTGACGCAAATTCTCGTTTCTGAAGTCCAAACCGACAGCCAAAATTCAGCCGCTGAAGAATACATTGAGCTATACAATCCCAACAATTTCACCGTCAATTTAGGCGGTTTTGTTTTACGCAAAAAAACCGCCAGCGGAGCTAGCGAAAGCGTTTTAGTTAACTCAAAAAAATTCCAAGGCAATGTCGCGGCCTTTGGCTATTTTTTAATCACCCCGCCATCAACCAGCACCGGCAATTTACATTACTCTAGCGCTAGCTATAGTATCGCCCAGACCAATTCTATTTTGTTATACGACAGCTACGAAAGACTTTTAGACACAGCGGAAAATGTTATTCACCCGCCAACCCATTCTTTTGGCCGCAAGCTTACTGGCCTTGCTAACCCCGAAGTAAAGTATCAGCAAACATTTTCATCAACCGCTGACTTTGAGATACAAATACCCACACCCGGCGCTGACAACCAGCGAGACACCAGTAGCCCCGCCACAACTACTCCATCAACCACCACTCCGGCTACTTCAACACCATCAACTACCACGCCAGCTACGACTACCCCGACAACTTCTACGCCACCTATTTTACTAATTAGCGAAGCGCAAATCCGCGACGCCTCCTCAACTAACAATGATTTTGTGGAAATTTTTAATCCCAATAATCAAGCTATAGACATCACTGATTTTCAGCTTAAAAAACAAACTTCTACTGGCACCAGCACCGGTTATTCATTGCGTGTTTTCCCAGCCAATAGCGTTATCCCAGCCATGGGCTATTTTCTTTGGGCTAATTCTGACTATATTCTGCCCGGGTTAACGCCCGACGCCACCTCCACGCAAACCTTAGCCACCAACAACAGCGTAGCTTTGTTCTATACCGACCACGCCACCATCATTGACCAAGTGGCTTGGGGCTCAAGCGCCAATCCATTTGTGGAAACCGCGCCATTCACGCCAAATCCAGCCAACGACCAAACCATCACCCGCCAACAAGACAGCTCGGGTAATTATCTTGACACCAATAATAACGCCAATGACTTTATTTTAGCCAGTTCCACGCCTACTAATTCGCTGGGCCAAACTATTCAACCAACCACCTCTACTCCTCCTACTACTACCACTCCGGCCTACGACCCAACCGCGCCAGTGATCACCGACCTGCAAGCCAACCCAGCCGCCGACCGCAAAGCCGTGGACTTATGGTGGAGTAATGCCAGCAACAACAATGTTAATTATTATTTAATCAACTACGACAACCAAACATTCATCTTCAACACTACCAGCGTTGACCCAACTATTTTTGCCACCACAGTGACTAGCTTGATAGGCGGGCAAAGTTATCAATTTACAGTGCAAGCCATTACCTCCAGCGGCGCTACTTCCGGGCCATCCAACATCGCCACCGCCACTCCCCTGCTGGCTTTCCAAGACAATGGTGACGGCACGGTCAACGACCTTTATACCGGCTTAATGTGGCCCAAAGACGGAGCGGGCTTGGCCGCCAACAATGGCCAGCCACTCACTTGGTTTGAAGCCAAAGATTTTTGCGACCAGTTAGTGATGAATGGCTACGACGACTGGCGCTTGCCTAATATCAAAGAGTTGGCCAGCATCATCAAATATCAAAAAAGTCCCAGCGACGGGACAATGATTGACAGCTATTATTTCCAAAATATCGCCTCGGCTAAATACTGGAGCTCTTCATACAAACATTTCACTTGGGGCTGGGATAAGTGGTTCACAGCCGACCTTGATTTCAACAACGGCTTTATTGGCATGGAAACCTTAGACGCCATTACCTCTACTACCACATTTGGTTATTTACTGCCAGTGCGGGGTAATTCTACTGTTATACCAGCCAGCGGCTTTGACGAGCCACAAACCGGTTGTTCATTGGGCTATCAAGGTAATAGCGCGGATGTTTCATTTATTGACTTATGTTCGGGCTTAATGTGGACGCCTAGCTTCTCCAGTGAGATGGTCTCGCAAACAAAAGCCGTAGAAAACGCCAGTAATTCAACTATTTTTAGCTACGATAACTGGCGTTTGCCCAATATCCGCGAAATAATAATGACCCTTAACAATCCCTATGAGAGCAGCGCCCAGCCCAACTGGACAATGACTAACGACTATCAAGGCACGGGTTCTGGCTGGATGATTGATTCTAGCCTTTGGCTTTGCCCGGGCCAAACGCAAACCAAGCCAGTTACCAACTCTTACTATTTTAGATTTGTTAGAAATCAATAAAATGCGCAATAAGCCTCTGTATAAAAAAAGTTGGCGTATATGAATAAATCCATATACGCCTTCTTGCTTGAACATGTTAGGATAAATCCTAACATTTTTGCCCCCGAAGGAGCCGAGACCACATTGAATGTACGAAACCTCTGTTGGTCGCCTCAAAAAAGTAGAAGAGGAATTGGCGACCATCTTCAGTATATTCAAGTCAATAATTTTGTCAATAGTTCCCCCTGTGGATAAACTGTTATTTTTTCTTGGTTTTGTTTTTTGGTTTGGCTTTACTTGCCCGACTAGTCTTATTGAAAACCACTTTGTTGTCTTGCCATTCCACGGCCACTCTGGCGCCTTCAGTTAATTCGCCTGAAACAACTTGCAAAGCCAAGGGATCTAAAATTTCCCGCTGAATTACTCGTCGTAATGGTCGGGCGCCCAAATCAGGATCAAAGCCAGCCGAAGCCAGGTGCTCTTTGAGGGCAGGTGAAAAACTAATAATTACTTGTTTTTCTTTGGCCAGCCGTTTTTCCAATTTAGTTAGCTCCAAGTCAACAATTTGGCGGATTTCTTGCGGACCCAAATAGTTAAAGGTAATAATTTCGTCAATGCGATTCAAAAATTCGGGCTTGAAAGTTTCTTTGAGCGATTGGTCAATTTTCTTTTGAATAAGCTCTCTTTTACCAGAAGTTCCTTGGTTATTACTGCTTTCAAAGCCAACCGGCCGTAAGTCAGCGATATACTCGGACCCCACATTGGAAGTCATAATAATAATCGTGTTTTTAAACGAAACAATCCGGCCCTTGGCGTCAGTGAGGCGGCCATCTTCAAAAATTTGCAACAAAATATTAAAAACATCGTGGCTGGCTTTTTCGATTTCATCAAGCAAGATAACCGCATACGGCCGTCGTCGCACCTGCTCGGTAAGCTGGCCGCCTTCTTCATAGCCCACATAGCCGGGCGGTGAGCCGATCATTTTAGACACGCTGTATTTTTCCATATACTCGGACATATCCACCCTTATCATAGCTTTCTCGCTATTGAACAAAAAGTCAGCCAAAGCCCGAGCCGTTTCAGTTTTACCCACACCGGTTGGCCCCAAAAATAGAAACACACCCAAAGGTTGGTTTTCATCCGCAATGCCCGCTCGGCCTCGCCTGATAGCGTTGGAAACCGCTTTAAGGGCCGGCTCTTGGCCAATCAGCCGCTTGTTCAAAACATCTTCCATTTTTTCCAATTTTCTGGCTTCAGTTTCTACCAATCGTGTCACTGGAATGCCAGTCCATTGCGAAACCACTTGGGCAATATCCTCTTCGGTAACTTCTTCTTTCAAAACCGAATTTTGCTGCTGTAAAACACGCAACTTTTTTTCCGAGGCAAATAATTGCTTTTTTAGTTCAGGAATTTTGCCATATTTCATCTCGGCCGCTTTTTCTAGTTCGCCCTCTCGCTCGGCTACTTCAGCTTGAAACAACGATTCTTCAATCCCCTTTTTGAGATTTCTGATTTCCATAATTATGCCCTTTTCTGAAGTCCATTTGGCTTTCAATGCTCCAGCTTTTTCCTGTAAATCAGCCAACGAGCGTTCCACGGCTTTTAAGCGCATCACATTATCAGCTTCCTTTTTAAGGGCTCGTTTTTCAATTTCTAGCTTGGTTATTTCGTTTCTCAAGCCCTCAAGCTCTGTGGGCTCGGATTCTATTTCCAACCTCAAAGCCGAGGCGGCCTCATCCATTAGGTCAACCGCTTTGTCGGGCAAAAACCGATCCGAGATATAGCGACTAGATAGCTCGGCGGCCGCTTTGATAGCGCCATCTTTTATCTTAACGCCGTGATGCAATTCATATTTTTCTTTAATGCCACGCAAAATAGCCACCGTGTCGTCAATTGACGGCTCGGCTACCAAAATAGGTTGGAACCGCCTCTCTAAAGCCGAATCTTTTTCAATATATTTTTGATATTCTTTCAGCGTGGTGGCGCCAATGGCTCGCAGTTCGCCTCGGGCTAAAGCTGGCTTGAGCAAATTAGAGGCGTCAATGGCTCCTTCGGCCGCGCCCGCTCCCACCAAAGTATGCAACTCGTCAATAAACAAAATATAGTGATCGGCCGCTCGTTGGATTTCCCGCACAAAAGCTTTTAAGCGAGCTTCGAACTCGCCCCGATACTTAGTGCCAGCTACCATTGAGCCCAAATCCAAAGCCACGATTTCTTTATCTTTCAAGCTTTCCGGAATATCGCCGCCTACTATTTTTTTGGCCAGTCCCTCCACAATAGCTGTCTTGCCCACGCCCGCTTCACCAATCAGCACTGGATTATTTTTGGTGCGACGCGATAAAACCTGCATCACCCGACGAATCTCGGTTTCCCGACCAATCACCGGGTCGAGCTTACCCTCTTTGGCTAAGTTGGTTAAATTACGCGAGTATTTTTTAATAACCTCATATTTGGACTCGGGGTTGGGGTCAACAATTTTTTCATTGCCGCGGATATCAGCCAATTTTTGTAAAATAATATCTTTGTTTAAGGTAATGGTGGCGGTGGGCGAGGTAAACCGCACATTTTGCAAAACCCCTTGCACACTGCTTGAAACCGCCAATAACGCTAAAAACAAATGCTCCACTGAAACAAAATCATCGCCTAGCTCCAGTCTTGGGTTAAGTAAAACTGACCTGGACCTTGGGGCGGGGCGGTCATGGGCGGGATATTATTGATAGCTCGGTCGCATTTAGCGCGTAAGTCATCAATGTTTACCTCTAAATTTTTCAACAAAGTTGAAACAATGCTGTCGTCTTGCGTAAGCAAAGACAGCAACAAATGCAAAGAATCCACCTGCTGTTGTTTGCGCTCTCTGGCCGAGTTTTGCGCCCGCACCATGGCCTCTTGGGCTTTATAAGTAAATTCTCCTCCTTGGAATATGGGCATAATAAAAGTTATTTTATAAACTTAAAGGTGGAAAGCATCTTATCTTTAAAAATGCCATAATTTGGATTCCCTTTATAAATAGTGATCTCATATAAATTGTTATCGTGTTCAAGCATAACAATATAATAACCAAAAGATGAAGCGTCTGTCGAGGAAACTGTATAAAATTCCTTACCTTCATATTGACCACCTATATTAATAACAAATCCTCCGGATAATCGGCCCGTGTAAGCATCGGATTCATATGTCTCGCCTGGTAATACCCTAATCTCTATATCTTCTAGAGGGTTAGAGTATTCACCTGCTTTACGTTGCCAGTTGCGGATGTCCGTTATGTTTGCTGATACTTCTTCAATATTCCATGTGTTAAGATATCCTATAGAATATCCATACTTTTTATTTTTGTATGTCTTCCACCCTGAAGTTTCGTCTTGGGGTTGTACAACAGGTTTATTTACTACAGGTTCATTCGCGATTGGCTGATTAACAACTATCGGCGTTGTTCCCGGCTGGCTTAGCTTTTGCCACCCCAAAACCCCGGCCAAAGCCACCGCCAAAACCGCTAAAATCGTGACTAAAACTATTTTCATAACCATATAATAACACAAAATTTACCACAAAAAAATCCTCCGAACAAGTAAGAACGATCGTTCCTACTTGTTCGGAAAAAATTGCGCTTCTAGATTGAATTTATCTTCGTTTACTCAAGTAAAAAGCTTTAGAATATTGTCTTCTCTATCAATTTTGTCAACGGTGAAAATAAAAACATATTTTCCTAAATTCCATTCGTCCAGCTCCCGACAAAAGCTTTCTGGCACGGGATACTTGCCAATATATACGCTCCTTTGCAACTGTTGAAACTGCAACAAAAGCAACTCCTGACGGATATTGCCACGCCACGACTTGAACACTTCGGGTATATCAAAAATAACTATTCTAAATTTACCATCCCAGAGTTTTTCTAAAATTTGATAACGATTTTCAATATAATCAACCAACTCCTTGCCCTTTTTTGTTAATAAAAACTTTCTACTCTTTTGCTCTTGAGCCACCAGCCCATCTTTTATCAATCTCTGAATATTAATTCTAACGGTTTCATCTTTAAGGGAAGGCTTGGGATAGTCGGCGGCGCCGAACATATCTTTCCAAAACTTAAACTCGGGATAGGAGCTGGGCAAGCCTCTCAAAAAATCCTCGCCACTCTCTTTCAGAGCAAATAAAATACAAGCGGCGGCATTAAGCCCTTTATCAAAAAGGCGCTGGGTAAAGTAACACTTTTTTTTCTGGAAAAGATACTGCCGTGACATAATTAAATCATCTTAACAAAAAATAAATCACCGAACAAGTATGAACGATCGTTCTTACTTGTAGCGAAATTTTAGACAATAAAATTCATTAGAAAATTCAGTCGCGCTATTCATCGCTGGACATTTCGCCGAGGGTTGCTTCTATGGTTAGCTCTTCCTTTCCTCGTAAAACTTTTAGGGTGATTTTGTCGTTGGGCAAATGGCTTCTAATCATTTTACTTAAAGAATTGCTTTGAGTAATTTTAACGCCATCAACTTCCAAAATTATATCGCCAGCCTTGAGCCCAGCCTTATCAGCGGCCGAACCCGGAGTGACAGCTGCCTCTCCTTTATCGCCTCGAGCAATCAAACTGCCATAATCTACTGAAGTTTTTAAGTCCTCCTGATTTTCCGGAGTAATCAAGGTATGACGAACCCCTAAAAGAGGATAAACAATTTTGCCGTTAGCCTTGGTGTCGCTGATATCGCGCTTGGCTTCGTTAATCAGCACAGCAAAGCCGATGCTTTGAGCGCTGGCCATGGCTACATTTATGCCAATCACCTCACCCCGTAGATTCAGCAAAGGTCCGCCCGAATTACCCGGGTTAATGGCAGCGTCAGTTTGAATAATATCTTCCAATGTTTCGCTAATGCCACCGCCCGAAGCAGTAATAGTTCGCCCCAAGCCAGAGATCACCCCTACTGACACGGTATTGCGAAACTCGCCCAAGGCATTGCCAATAGCCACCACGGTTTGACCAATTTGCAAATCGCCCGAATCGCCTAATTTCAAAACAGGAAAAACTGGAATAACAGCGCTACTTCCAGTGGCAATCTTCTCTTGCTCAATTTTTATAATCGCCAAATCCTGAAAAGGATCACGCGCCAAAACTTTTACCGCATATTTTTTGCCATCATTGGTGATAATAGAATATTCGGCGTCTTTATCAGCCACTACATGCTTGTTGGTTAAAATTAGCCCATCTTCGGAAACTATAAAACCAGTGCCCTCGCCAATTCGCTGTTTTTTAGAGCCAATTTGCCGTTGCTGGGGAACTTCTAATTTGAAAGGCATAAGCCCACCGAAAGAATCATTGGGCAAAATAGGTTGTTCTTGTAAATAGGTTTCGTAAATCGGCATATCTTTAGTGATAATAACGCTCACCACAGCTTTAGACGAATTTTTGACCACATTAATCACTGCCTGTTCTTGGCTGGTTTGAGGAATATACCTAGAGCTAGCAATAGTTGAAGTAGCCACTGGCAAACTCGCTTTTTCTAAGCCGATTTCCTTAAAATATGAGCTTACTGAAAGCAATATATCTCGGCCATAAATACCGCCAGCCAAAAACCCAACTACAAAAAATACCAACAAAAAACTTCCCAAAAACCCACGTTTTTTGAATTTAGGGCATTGCCAAACAATATCTTTCTTAAGAATTTTTTTAATTTTAGAAAAATTGATAACCATATAGGTTCAGTTAGGGGCTCGGATAACTAATTTCAAAGAGACGTTCGCCCGCTCCCGCGGCGGGCTCACTTAGTTTTCGGCCTATTTTCCGCTAGTAAGCGGAACCAAGCAAATAGGCCTCAAAATACTCTTTGAAATTAGTTTCCTCGCCCCTAACTCTATTTTAATAAGTAAGGTAAAAAGATTAAAAGCCCCACTGCTATTGAGCCCAAGCAAGCCGCGCCCACAGCTGCTGAAGATAAATCTTTGATCTTTTTAATACGCGGATCGCGACATGGTTGGAACATATCCAACATGCCCTCTAGCTGACTATTCAAAAGCTCTAAGCCCAACACCAAAGCCATCATCAAGCAACAAATAGCTCGTTCCACGCTGGTGAGCGGAAACCAAAACATAGCAAAAATCACGCAAAAAGCTACTACTAATTGTAAGCGAAAGCTTTGCTCTTCTTTAATCGCCCACCACAAACCCTTGATAGAAATCTGAAATGGCTTAAGAAACGGCTTTAATTGTTTTTTCAACGGTTGCATATATTACTACAACAAAAATCCTATTTAATTACAACTATAATTACTATACCTCTATTTTTCGTTGATGCCAAAGCCAAACCCAAAAGCCAAGGGCGCTGTAGCACAATATTAAAATAGTTTTAGAAAAATATAATCGCCAATTGGCTAAAACAGCCGGCGAAAACCAATCAACTATTTGCAAAAAATAATTCAGCAATAAATTTATCGGCCAAGCTAAAATCATGGCCAAGGGACGGTAGACAAAACCAGCCAGCAACAGTAGAAAACCCAACAGCATAATCACCGGAATAATTGGAGCGATTAAAATATTGGCCATCACTGAAGTAAGCGAAAAATAGCCAAAATAATAAATTGATAAAGGCAAAGTCCAAAGCCAAGCCGCCAAATTAATCGCTAAAAACTGGGCTAAATTGGCTCGCTCTAAAAATTTTATCTTTAGAACTAGCCAACTCTGTAATAAAGGCGCCAAATAAATCAAGCCTAAAACAGCCAAAAACGACAACTGAAAACCAATATCAAACCTTAACAAGGATGGTTTAATAAGCAACATAACGCTAGCCGCCAAAACAATAGTTCGCTGGCTACGGTTAGGCTGACCCAAAGCGCCCGCTAATAACAGCAAGCTAGCCATTACGCCAGCTCGAATGGCTGAAGCGGGCGAGCCAATCAAAAAAATATAAAACCAAATCAAAAAAGCAGCCCCGCCAACCGCCCATTGACGATATAATCCCAAGGCAATGCCCAACCAAACTAAAATCTGCGATAAAAGCACAATATTAGAGCCCGACACTGCGGTGATATGTCTAACGCCCGCCAAATTTATTTTTTGCTTCCATTGATAATCCAAATTTTGCTGGCCGCCGAAAAGAATACCCGAAAATAATTCACCTTGCGGTGAAGGAAAAATGTCTTTAACCAAAGCCATTTGAGCCAATCCTGTTGCTTTTGCGGGTTGAGTTGTTGCTCCTGCGCTCAATGAAGCGCGCCCCATACCCAAAGCTAAAAATATCAAACAACAGCCAAAAACCACTATCAATTTATGACGATAAAAAAACAAGACATAAAAAAATCCCAATAAAAAAAGCTCTATCAAGAGCCATTGAGAAATTTTTAACCACGAAGCCATAGCCACACCAAAGATAACGCTTAAAGCCCAATAAAATAAAATTTTAGAATAAGTTAGCACAATCACCTACCTTGAGTTATTTCAAAAAAAGGAGAGGCCATTGCCAAGCACTGATTTATTTCCTCGGTTAAATCAACTTTTATCTGGGAAAAAATTGGGTCAAGAGTTTTTTCAGAACGAAAATACTGCAAGAAATATTTTTTGGCCGGCTTAAGCCATTTAACAATATCAGCAATATCCTCTTTAGTGTGTATGCCTGGCACAAAAGTGGTGCGAAACTCATAATCAACCAATCCCTGCTTGAGTAAAGCCACGCTTTTTTGGATATTGTCGGCTAAATAATTATTAGCGCACCCCTCAAAACCTACAGCCATTGGATATTTTTCAAGGGACGCTTTAATGTCCATAGCCACATAATCAACCAAACGCTTTTTCAATAACTCTTGCAACATTATCGGATTAGAGCCATTGGTGTCTAACTTTATTTTATAACCAATTTTTTTAATCTGGCGACAAAAATCAGGCAGATCAGGGTTGATAGTAGGCTCCCCTCCGCAAACAACCACACCTTCTAATTGACCCTTGCGCTTTTTCAAAAAGTCGTAAAAATCATCTTGAGCCATCACGGGTTGCTTGGCGATTTTATCGGGCAAAACCAATTCCGAAGAATAGCACCAGGGACATCTGAAATTACAACCAGTCAAAAAAACAATGCAAGCCAAGTGGCCAGGGTAATCAAGTAAAGTAATTCTTTGCAAACCGCCAATTTTCATCATACTTATTGCTATTGCGCTTGAAAAGTTTTTCTTTCTTTGAATTCTTGAGTTTTGCCCTTATGCCACTGCTGAACGGGCCTAATGTATCCAACTACTCTTGAATAAACTTCACAATTTTGCTCAATAGTGCACTTGGGGCATTGCCAATGTTCGCCCGACAAATAACCGTGTGAAGGGCAAATTGAGAAAGTAGGAGTTAAAGTGATATAAGGCAATTTATAATTACTGAAAATCTTTTTAATCAAACTTTTCATGGCCACCAAATCGCGCAACTGCTCGCCAATAAACAAGTGGAGCACCACGCCTCCGGTATATTTACACTGAATTTCATCTTGTAGCTCAAGAGCCTGAAAAATATCATCAGTATAATTAACTGGCAATTGAGTGCTATTAGTGTAATATGGCACTTCCTTGGTGCCAGCCGTGATGATCTCGGGGTATTTTTCTCTATCTTTTAAGGCCAGCTTAAAGCTCGCTCCTTCAGCTGGCGTTGACTCTAAATTATATAAATTGCCAGTTTCTTCTTGATATTTAACTATTCTTTCTCTCATAGAATCCAACACCTCCAAAGTAAATTTCCTACCCTCAACAGAGCCGATATCTTCCCCCATAAAATTAAGCAAACATTCGTTCATACCCAAAATACCAATGGTCAAGAAATGATTGCCATAATGACTGCCGCGCATTTTTTCAACATCCTGCAAATAATGTTTAGAATAAGGATAAAGGCCTTTGCGCATTAAATCATCAATAGCTTTTTTCTTAATTTCCAGCGATTCTTTGGCTAAATCCATTACCCGATCCAATCGTTCAAAAAATTCTTTTTTGGTTTTAGATAAATAACCAAGTCGCGACATATTAATGGTCACCACGCCCGAACTACCCGTAAGTGGATTCGCGCCAAACAGCCCGCCTCCTCTTTTCAAGAGCTCTTTATTATTCAATCTTAATCGACAACACATTGAACGAACATCCTCGGGCTTCATATCCGATTGCAAGAAATTAGCAAAATAACAAATGCCATATTTAGCGGTGGCTAGCCACATTGGCTCTAAAAACGGGTCGTCCCAAGGAAAATCATGAGTAATATTGACAGTGGGAATAGGAAAAGTGAAAACCCGGCCATTTTTATCGCCCTCCATCATGGCTTCAAAAAAAGCCTTATTAAAAATTTTCATTTCTTCGCCAAATTCGCCATAAGTTTCTTTTTGCAATTCCCCGCCAATGATCACTGGCTGTTTAGCATAAGAAAGCGAAGGCGTAATATCAACAGTGATATTTGAAAAAGGCGTTTGAAACCCAACGCGGGTAGGCACGGCGCAGCCAAACAAAAACTCTTGCATGGCCTGTTTAACCTCGCTGTAATCCAATTTATCGTAACGAATAAACGGCGCTAATAAAGTGTCAAAGTTAGAAAAAGCTTGAGCCCCGGCTGCCTCGCCTTGGAGTGTAAAAAAGAAATTAACCACTTGTCCTAAAGCAGTTCTCAGATGCTTGGGTGGCTTTGACTCAACCTTGCCCGCCACCCCGCCAAAACCCCTTTTTAATAAATCATATAAATCCCAACCGCAACAATATGCCCCCAAAAAATCTAGGTCATGTATGTGAAAATCACCGCTAGCGGCGGCTTCGCGGATTTGCTGGGGATAAATTTTATTAAGCCAATACCGTTTAGTTAAAGTGGCTACACCATAATTATTCAAGCCCTGCAAAGAATAGGACATATTGGCGTTTTCTTTTACTTGCCAGTCAATTTCATTGATATATTTATCGTAAATTTCTACCGCTTCATCATAAATAGTTTCGGTTTCGCGCATGCGTCGGCGTTGCTCGCGGTAGATAATATAGTTTTTAGCGGTTTGTATGAGGTCTTCCAACATTAAAACCTCTTCCACAATGTCTTGGATTTGCTCCACATCGGGAATTTCCCTTTTAGAAAACCGACGATTCAAAATTTTAATCACTCGGTCGGCTATCTTTTCAGCTAGCTTTTCATCGCCCTCACCGGTAACCGTGAGAGCCTTAAAGATGGCTTTACTGATTTTGTCTTGTTCAAAATCAACAATACTGCCATCTCGTTTTTTAACTTTGGCAATTTCTGGGGTTGTCATAGTATTAACGAGGTAGTGAGCTGGTTGCAAAATTATTCCTACTGCAATTTTATCTTTTCGGCTACGGCTTCGTCAGACTTCGTAAAAAGCTTTTCACCATAGCTAGGGCTATGGCTCAAACCTTTTTGCTCGTCTTCCTCGCCTCGCTCGAAAATCTAAAATTTCGCTACGGAATAGTTTTGCAACCATCTCAAAATTTTATCTAAACGAACTTAGTGAACTTATTATACTCAAAATAATAAAAAAAAGACAATCGCCTCAATCTGTGGATAACTCGCGATTTGCTACTATTTACTGGTGGCGATAAGGGTAATTTTTATCTCACCATCTTTTAAGCTTTCATCTTCGGAAACGCCAAAAACAATCTTAGCCTTGGGGCTGGCATTCTTCTTGATAAAGGTGGCTGCAGTGTTAACTTCGCTCAATGAAAGATCACCTGGTCCAGCCACATTTATTAAAATACCCGCGGCCTCTTCAATAGAAAAATCTAACAAAGCCGAACGCAAAGCAGCTGAAGCCGCAATAATCGCTCGCTTTTCGCCCTTGGCTCGGCCAATACCCAAAAAAGCTTGCCCAGAATTTTTTAGAATATTTTTCAAATCAGCCAAATCAACATTAATAATACCGGGTAAAGAAATTAAATCTGAAATAGCCTTAACCGCTTCCCGCAGAACCTCATCACACAGCCAGAAACCATTGGCCACAGTAGTGTTGGGCTTGGCTAATTCCAAAAGTTTGTCATTAGGAATAATTAATAAGGCGTCAACCTTGTCCTCTAAATCACGCAAACCCTGTTGAGCGACATTTTTACGCTGTTGACCCTCAAATGAAAATGGCAAAGTAACCACCGCCAAAGTTAAAATACCCAAACCTTTGGCCAATTCGCCCAATATAGGAATAGATGAGGTTCCGGATCCCCCGCCCAGCCCGCAAGTTAAAAAGACCATTTCAGCGCCTACTAAAACTTGTTTTAGTTCTTCCAAGCTTTCTTGAGCGGCTTTAGCGCCAAGTTTAACATCCATACCCGCCCCCCAACCATGAGTGGTGTTAGGACCAATCAGAATTTTCTGAGGAACCGGGCTTAATTTTAATGATTGCGCGTCGGTATTAATAGCCACTAAATCAACGCCTGCCACCCCATGAATAGCCATCCGGCTTACCGCGTTAACGCCCGAGCCACCAATGCCGATCACTTTTATAGCATGCTTTCTTGCATTCTGCTGTTTCATATATATAAAACTTACAAAATTATGGCAAAAATGATTTCATTACCTTTTTAAGCTTGCCTTTAATACCTCCACTGTAAGCTGTCTCTGCTTCAAAAACATCCTCATCGCTAGCCTCAAAACCACTTGCCAATAACCCCAAACAAGTAGCCCACTGCGGTTCATGACAATTAATTGCTTCGGGTGGCTGGTTCAAGCCCGGTATCATCGACAATGGCGAGGGAGCTAACCGACAAGGCAGTTTAAATTTTTGACGGCCATATTCAGCCAACCCAGGCAGTTTAGCGCCCCCGCCAGTCAAAACAACACCCGCGGCCAAGGATTGATTAGTTAAATATTTTTTCATAGCCTTTTGCGCTTCAGAAAAAATTTCATCAACTCGCGCTTCTACAATATTGTCCAAAAACTTTTGCGAAAATGGTATGCCTGTCTCGGGCAATTCTGGTTTTTGATTAGCTATTGGCTCGAGCAAATCAGCTTTCTGTTTAGCTTTATTTTTAAGAAGCGATTTAACTTTATTAACCGCTATACCCGGCAAAACAGCCAAGTCAAGTTTTAATTTTTCAGCTGTTTGTATTTCCGTTCTAAAACCAATAGCAATATCATTAGTGATATTGGCTGAACCTACTGGAAACACGGCAAAATCCTGTAAATCACCTTTTTCAAAAACAGCCACACTGGTAGCGCCAGCTCCAATTTCTAAAAGCATCACTCCCAATTCTTTTTGTTCATAATTCAAAGCGGCTTTTGAGGAAGCAATTGGTCCCACCACCACATCAATAGGCTTCAAGTCAGCCTGGACAAGAGCTTTTTCTAAATTTTCTAAAACAGGCGAAAATAAACAAGCCAATAACACTTTAACTTCCAGCCGATTGCCCAAAAGCCCAATCGGGTTTTTAACGCCCCCTTCCCCGTCGATCAGAAATTCTTGCGTAAAAACATCAATCACCTCTTTGTTTTTTCCCGGCAAGCTTACCACTTGCGCTGCTTTCAAAACCCTTTGCACATCTTCTTGAGAAATGTGCTGATCCGCTCGACTCACTGACACCAGCCCCTGTGAAGCCATGGAGAAAATATGACTACCTCCCACCGCTGTAATAACTTCATTTATTTTACGATTGGTTGCTTGGCTTATTTGTCCAATGACTTCTGTTATGGCTAAGGCTACTTGCTCGGGTCGCACCACCTCTCCGCCCCGCACTCCCAAACAAGGAACTTGAGAGACAGCTAAAATTTTTATTTCACCAGTTTTTAAGTCCTTTTCAGCGCCAATCGCCTTAATAGAATTAGTGCCGATGTCTAAAGCAGTGATAAAGAGAGATTTCATAAAAATTTCAATTATTAGCTTACTTAACTTTTTGAAAATATTTTTCCTCTTTGTCTCGCATTATTTTGGCGTCCTTCTCTGTTTTTTCGTGGTCATAATCCAAAAAATGCAAAACTCCGTGAATAACCACTTTAACCAATTCAGCCTTAAAAGTTGATTTGGTCTCCTTGGCATTGTCTTTAACCGCCTTAGGACAAATGACAATGTCTAGCTCGGGAAAAGTGAGGACATCAGTTGGCCTATTCTTGCCTCGATACTGCTGATTTAAGCTTTTCATCTTGTCCTCATTAACCAAAACAATAGAAATATCTTGGCTGTTTTTTTTCTCACCTTGCAAAACAATATTGGCTGTTTTTTTGATAAATACTTTATCAATTGCCACGCCACTTAAATTATTAACCATCACCATAAGATTTCTTTATAGTATCAAAAATATAAAGTCAAAGCAACTTGGGGAAAACTGTTGCTTTTATCTCATTTTCTGTTAAAAAGAAGTTGTTTCAGTTCTTAGGACTTAGGCTCTAGCTTATATTCTAATTTTACAATTAAATAGGAGGGAATGAAAATGGAGATAATCAAGTTTATCGGATTTGATGGTTCAACTACCACTCTCTCGGCTTGCGCTTACACCGAGAGCGGTAAAATGTTTTTCGCTTCAACGCCAATGCTTGGGGTAACTCTATGGCATGGGCAACCGGCTTTCGATCTTTCGTACTTACCAGAAATGCTTGAAAGGATTATAACAATCCTTGGAGAGCTAAGCGACTACTTCGCCCCTGACGGTGCTGTTTGCTTTTCCTGGCGTCAACACGATATGGTTCTCTTAAACAAAGAAGGAAAAGCTATTATACCAGCGCTAAGTTGGCAATGTAACGCAGCGACCAAGGAGGTTATATGGCTGCGTTCCTTAGGGGTTGAAAAAACAGTTGGTAGAATAGAAGAAAGGTTTATTCTGCCTAAACTTCTTTGGGCGCTTAAACAAGACCAATCTCTTCGAGAACAAATTGATAAGGTTATGACCACGGCGGACTATATTGCTTTCTGTCTAACTGGAAATAAATACTTAAGCACATCTGACGGCTTAAGCAATGGACTAGTAAAACAAACAAATAAAACTTTAGCTGTTAAGGTTTTGCAAAAAGCAAGTATTCCACCCTGGTGGTTCCCCAGCATAATACAAAGTGGCGACCACTATCCTGGCGCAGAATTTATTGGTTGTGCCAATGGCAAATATGCATGGAAAAATAAAGTTATGCGAAAACTTTACGGCTGGAGTATTATGGGAAGCTTGGGCGACAACCACGCTGGCGCAATAGGTTGTGGGTTATCAGGCTTCGATACGATTGTTGTTTCGGCTGGAAGCAGCGGCACGGTTGTGCGCTTGTGCCACAACAACGCGACAACGAAAGGCAGAGCAGTTAACTTTGAATTTTTCAACCGACGAATGCTCTTAATGATGGTGGCTGATTGCGCCACCCGATTCGTTCATTTCGCCGATGAGTATGGCTTTGATAAAAGTGGCAAGAAATTAACCTTTGATGAGCTTGATCAGCTGGTTCCAGATAGATGGACGCCAGCATTTGTGGGCGCGCTAGATTCAGATTACGAAAACGCCATGGCCACTCTTATATCTCTTGGCGAAAAAGTTGCCTATGTCAGATATACCATAGCCTCTCAATTAGGAGAGCTTGTGTATAAGATAAAAAATGAAGTTAAGCAAAGGGAGCTCGCCAAAAAAATCATTTTTACCGGCGGAATGATGAAGTCGGATTTGTTCCGCGATTACTTAAAAACCTACTTAGACTTTCTGGATCTGCCCATCTATATGCTTGAGGGCGAGATCGGGTCCAAAACCGCGCCTTATGGCGCTTTAATAACCGCCATGGTTGGCAGTGGCTATTTCCCCAACCTCAAAACCGCCACCAGGGAAATGTGTAAGTTAGTGCCGATTTAATGAATGATCTTTTTTATAAACAAAACAAAAACAAGGCAGGGAGAATAATTTCCTGCCTTAGTCTTTTTTTATAGCAAAAATAAATTAACGACGGTCATTAACAGTAGGTTTGCCCATTTTGCGCGCCTCAACAAACTCGCGCTTTTTGGCGTCGCGCCTCAAAGCTGAAGCCTTAAGTAAGGGCTTGCTTTTGGGCCGTTTCTTAAACTGCTTTTTCCTGGCCTGCAATAAAATACCGCTTTTCCTGATTTTTTGAGTAAATCGACGAATCACACTTTGCGATGATTCTTTTCCTTGTTTTTGAACTTTTAATGGCATAAATTAATAATTAGAGATGGTTGCAAAACTATTTCGTCGCGAAATTTTAGATTTTCGAGCGAGGCGAGGAAGACGAGTAAAAAGGTTTGAAGCCATAGCCTTAGCTATGGTGAAAAGCTTTTTACAAAGTCTGACGAAGCCGTAGCCGAAAAGATAAAATTGCAGTAGGAATAGTTTTGTAACCGTCTCTTGATCTGATTCTATATGATTTTTAGGAATAATCAAGTAGCATCGCTATAAACGCTTTTTTATTTCTTGCACTACCTTGCTCAAGGGCACATTTTTTTGGCTACCACTTTTCATTTCCCTGATAATAATCTCATCATCTAAAGCCTCTTTTTGGCCTAAAATTAAAACATATTTAGCTTGCATTTTGTCAGCCAAGCGCATCTGATTACCCAACGAATCTTTGTGCAAGCCTTCCCCCACCTTTACTTTGGCTACTCGTAATTCTTCTAACAATTTCAAGGCCTTGCGTTTAGCCAAATCGCCTACTTGCGCCAAGAAAACTTCAGCTGTTCCCTCGTTGTCTTCGGGGTTTTTAGGAGAAAAAGTTTTGTCGCCCTTTAATAAATTAATAATCCGTTCCACGCCCGCAGCCGCCCCGCAAGCTGGTGTGTCTTTACCGCCCAACATTTTTACCAAGCCATCATACCGCCCCCCACCAGCCAACGCGCCTTGAGCGGCGCCTTCGGGGGTGTCCTCGCGAATTTCAAAAACGGTTTTGGTGTAATAGTCCAAGCCGCGCACCAAATAAGGGTTAAGATTGTAGGATAAATTAAGTTCGTCCAGATATTCCAAAAGTGGCTTAAAATGATCATGACAATCTTTGCATAAATGGTCTATCATTTGAGGCGCTCCTTTTTTAACCGGCTCGCATTTTTCTTCTTTGCAATCCAAAACTCGCAAAGGATTTTTCTTGAGGCGCACTCGACAATCAGCGCACAAAGAACTCTGGCGCGATTTTAGATAATTGTTGAGTGTTTTTTTGAAATAAGGCCGGCACGCCCCACAGCCAATAGAGTTTAAGTCCACCACTAAATTACGAAAGCCCAAGCCTTTCAAAATGTTATAAAAAATCTGAATAGTTAAAGCGTCAATCATCGGGTCCTGCACGCCCAAAAACTCAAAGCCAAACTGATGAAATTGTCTTAGCCGTCCGGCTTGCGGTCGTTCGTGGCGAAAACACGGCCCCAAATACCACAACTTCACGGGCTTGGGCCAAGCCGACAAGCCGTGTTGCAAATAGGCTCGAGCAATGGCTGGGGTCCATTCTGGTCGCAAGGTTAACCCATCGCCACCCTTGGTGCGCAAGCTATACATTTCTTTTTCCACAATATCAGTGGTTAAGCCAGTACCTTTTTCAAATAATTCGGTTTGCTCTAAAATAGGCGTTTGAATTTTTTGGAAACCATAAAAATCAGCCATATTCTGGCAAAGTTTTTCTATTTTAGCAAAATAAGCCAGCTCTGTTTCAAAAAGGTCTTTCATGCCAGTGACTGTTTGGAATTTTAATGACATAAAATTTAGTTAGTGTTTGGTTGCAAATTATAATTAACTTCTGAAAAATAAGTAGTCCAATAAACTAAAGGCCATGCCCGCAAAACAGTGCGGCCAATAATAAATTTGCGGTTAACCACGCCCCACTCCCGCGAGTCAAACGAATGCGCCCGATTGTCGCCTAAAACGAAATACTCGTCGCTTTTCAAAGTTAAACCAGCGTTACTAATGGCGTCGCCAGTGCTTGTGTAAATGCCTTCTACATAAAGCTCGGGCAAAACCACTGTTGAGCCGTCGGTTGCAGTAATGTCCACCTGGCCATTTTTAACAGCTACGGTTTCGCCAGGCAGGCCAATCACCCTTTTAATAAACCTCTGCGATGGATCAAAGGGATAGTGAAACACGATTACCTCTCCCCTTTCAGGATTTCTCAAGCGGTAAGAAAGCTCGTCAATAATCAGATAATCACCATCATGAAAATTAGGCTCCATAGAAGCGCCCTTAACCAAAAACGGCTGAAAAACAAAATAGCGAATCGGCACCACCACAATAGCCGCAATAGCGATAATCTGTAAAAACTCCAAAATTAAAAAGAAAAATGCTTTAATTGACATTTGGTAATCCTTGCGCTAGCATCGGGGCTCGGATAACTAATTTCAAAGAGACGCTCACTCGCTCCGGCGGCTCGTTCGCTTAGTTTTCGGCCTATTTTCCGCTAGTAAGCGGAGCCAAGCAAATAGGCCTCAAAATACTCTTTGAAATTAGTTTCCTCGCCCCTCGCGCGCAAGGCATAAATTTAATAAAGTATAACATATTTTAGCAAATACTCCCAATAATCGCAAGAAAGTGCTATAATCTAACAAAATTTACAAAAATATATGATTTTAATTGTTGGTTTGGGCAATCCGGGGTTTAGATATAAAAAAACGCGCCATAATATTGGCTTTATGGCGATAGAAGCCTTGCAAAAGGAAAATAGTTTTTCCAAGTTTAAGTTAAATAGAAAGGCTAAAGCGGAAATTAGTAATGGCCAGATCAATGGCCAAGAAATTTTTTTGGCCAAACCGCAAACCTTTATGAATAACTCGGGCGAAGCGGTTAAGTTTTTAACTAAAGAGAACGGCTTTACTGAAAATTCACTAATTGTTGTGCACGACGACTTTGACTTACCGTTAGGCGAAGTTAAAGTTTCACAAAACAGCGGTTCAGCCGGACACCATGGCGCGCAATCAATTATTGAGCACCTCAAAACCCAAAACTTCACTAGAGTAAGAATTGGCATCAGGCCAGCCGATAAACCACAAGGGTCAGCCGACCTCAAGGCGGAAAGTTTTGTGCTCAAAAAATTCGCGAAAAATGATGAGCAAAAATTAGCGGAAATTCTCACGCAAGCTAGTCAAGCAATCAAAAATATAATTTAAGACCCCAAGATTTTACCTCGGGGTCTGTTAGACATTTTAGCCACTAGTCATTTCCGCAAATTTTTCAGCAGGGGTTTTTTCTAAAACCTGCTTTGACCCCTGCTCAATAGATATTTTCGTATCCCTAATAAATAATTTAAGGTCTTCCAAAACAGTTAACAATTCTTTTTCGTTTTTTGCGGCCGTTGCTTTAGAAGCAAAAACAATAAGACTAGAAGAAAGACATGTTTTTGCCATTTCAAACTCTCTTATTAACATTTTTAATCACCTCCTAACTTTTAAGTTACTCTCTCCCTACCAATTTTTCAAGAGGTCTATGCCAAAATCGCCAGACAATCTTTTAATTGTGGCTATTATCCCCTACTTTTTGGAAAAAGAGTTTGCTTGGTTTACGGAAAATTCCCTGCAAATTAGCCAAGCCATCAAAACACAGTCATTCTGGCAAAACAACACTTTATTTTTGGAGCAGGGCCAAAAGATTTCTCTGTCTGAAGTGTTAAGAAAAATTGACGAGCTGGGCTATGAAAAAGTTTTCCAAACAAGCGAGCCGGGCGAATT
>JAPLWE010000036.1 GCA_026396705.1 Candidatus Gribaldobacteria bacterium | reverse complement strand
AAAAATAGCTCCATTGATTTTTTGCGAAAGAAAAAAGTGACGCCTCTTTCTTTCGCAGAGGAACTTATCGCTGAGAAAGGTGATATGGTGGAAAATATTGCTCAAAAAGATATTTTAGAAGCTTTTAATATTGCCTCAAAAAAACTTTCTTCTAAAAACCAAAAGCTTATTGCGTTACATCATCAAAGTGGTCTAACTTTTAGTGAAATTGCCCAATTCCTTGGCGAGCCAATTAATACTATAAAAAGTCGCTATCGGCGGGCGATAACGACGCTTAAAAAGATGCTGGTTGATTTTCAATAGTTTAAAGAGATGCACCAAAAGGCATCTCTTTTTCGTATTAATTATATAGATATAAAAAATTACGGGTTAGGGGCGAGGAAGTTAGTTTCAAGGAGTATTTTGAGGCCTATTTGCTTGGTTCCGCCTACTGGCGGAAAATAGGCCGAAAACTAAGCGAACGAGCCGCAGGAGCGAGTGAGCGTCTCCTTGAAACTAACTCTCCGAGCCCCTAACATCAGCGTAAGTTCTAATATGGATGAACAAACTTTACTTGAAAAAATTATGCGCCGTATTAAAGCGGAGCAGAAAATGATGATATTTAAGCGAAAAATCATTGGCTTTTCGCTTGTTTTGGCTGTTTCTTTTTTTGGTTTGATTCCGGCGATTAAAATGGTTTATGTCGGGTTCGCTGGTTCTGGATTTATTCAGTTATTTTCTTTGGCGTTTTCGGATACCGCTATAATTATGGCTTCTTGGCATAATTTCTCCTTATCTTTGCTGGAGTCATTGCCAATAACTGGCTTGTTAGCTATAGGAGTTGTTTCATTGGCGATTTTGGGTTCGCTTAGATTTTTATCTAAAAATATTAAAGGTTTGCATTACTTAAACATATGAACATAGACAAATTTTTTCAATCAAAAACATTCAAAATAATTCTATTAGCGATTGGCGGATTGATTATTTTTTTGTTTATCTTTAAGGCAGGCATGATGGTGGGTTTTCAAAAAGCTAATTTTTCTTGCCACTGGAGTGATAATTATCATCAAAATTTTGGTGGACCAAAGGGCGGCTTTCCAGGCGGGTTTGGCGACAGAGATTTTATTGAGGCAAATGGCGCAGTAGGGCAAATAATAAAAATTGCCCCCTCAACATTGGTGATTAAAGGACAAGGAGATATTGAGAAAGTTATTTTAGTTAAGGATGGCACAGTTATTAATCGGCTTAAGGAGGCTATCACAATAAATAATTTGCAAATTGATGATATGGTGGTGGTCATAGGCGAACCAACTAATAACGGGCAAATAGAGGCTAAGCTAATTAGGGTTATGCCAGCTCCTTTTCTTCGTCATAAATAAAAAGAGAGGGTTGCAAAACTATTCCGTAGCGAAAGTTTAGATTTTTGAGCGAGACAAGGAGGGCAAGAAAAAAGATTTGAGCCATAGCCCAGCTATGGTGAAAATCTTTTTACGCCAGCCCGACGAAGTCGTAGCCAAAAAGCTAAAATTGCAGTAGGAATAGTTTTGCAACCATCTCAATATATATATGCTTAAAAAAAGAAAAATCATTTTATTGATGATAGCGGTTGTTATTTTAGCAAGCGGAGGATATATTGTGTATCGTTTTACCAAGACTGGTTCAGCAGGCGTAAGCTATATTACTTCGCCTATTACCAGAGGTGCTTTGATTGTTTCGGTTTCGGGCACTGGCCAAGTTGCTTCATCTAATCAAGTAGATATCAAAGCAAAAACAAGCGGAGATATTATTGGTGTGTATGCTGTGGTTGGTCAAGAAGTGGGATCAGGAGCGACGCTGGCGCAAATAGACACCACAGAAGCGCGCCGAGCCCTAAGAGACGCTCAAACAAGCTTAGATACAGCTAAGCTGGAATTAGACAAACTGCTTGAGCCACCTGACGAGCTCACCTTGCTTCAAGCCGAGAGCGCTTTGACTCAAGTGCAGGATGCCAAAAAAACCGCTCAAAATGACCTTATTGAGACTTATGATGATGGGTTTACTACTGTAGCTAATGCATTTTTAAGTTTGCCTAATATTATGAGTGGTATGAACGCTATTCTTTTTGGCAATAGCTTTAATGATAACCAATCAAATTTAGCCTATTATACCGACTCGGCGAGCAATTATGATAGCAATATTGTGCAGTATAAAGAAGTAGCTAACATGGCTTATCAATCAGCTCGAGCGAAATATGATAAAAATTTTCAGGATTACAAATCAACTAGTCGCTTTTCAAGCACCAGCACGATTGTTGTTTTAATTAACGAAACATACGAAACAAGTAAAGCTATGGCTGAAATGATTAAAAGCGCCAATGATTTAATTCAGTTTTATCAAGACAAACTCACTGAACGAAATCTAAAAGCAAACTCTCTTTCCACTACTCATGTCACAACCCTAAATTCGTATACCGGCACTGTCAATGGCTATCTTTCATCTTTATTAGCAGCTCAGCGCGCTATTGACGATTCTATTGACGCTATTGCTTCAGATGAACGATCCATCAAGGAAAAAACTTTATCGTTGGCTAAGATAGAAGATGGGCCAGACAGCCTTGAAGTGCGCTCGAAAGAAATAACCATTCAACAAAAGCAAGATGCTTTAACTACGGCTCAGCAAAATTTAGCGGATTGTTCGGTGAAGGCGCCATTCAGCGGAGTTATTGTTAAAGTAAATATTGAAAAAGGCGATACGGTTTCGTCTGGCACGGTTTTAGCTACTTTGGTTACCAAACAAAAAGTGGCGGAAATTTCTCTTAATGAAGTAGATGTAGCTAAAGTTAAAGCAGGGCAAAAAGTTACTTTAACTTTTGACGCGGTAGATGGCTTAACTATTAGTGGCGAGGTGGCTGAAGTTGATGCTTTGGGCACAGTTAGCCAAGGAGTGGTTAATTATAGCGTCAAGATTGTTTTTGACACGCAAGATGATCGGGTTAAGCCAGGCATGAGCGTTTCAGCGGCTATTATTACTGAAATGAAAACGGATGTTTTATTGGCTCCTAATGCGGCCGTAAAGTCCAATAGCGAACAATATGTGATGGTGTTAGAAAATAATGTTTCTCGTAATCAGACAGTTACGGTGGGGTTATCAAATGACACGATGACGGAAATTATCAGTGGACTTAATGAGAATGATAAAGTTATTACTCAAACAATTACCGCGACTGCTAAGACTAAAACTACTGCAACAAGAAGTTCTACCGGAGGGATTGGAATTCCCGGTCTTGGAGGAGGCGGTCCTCGTTAAAATCATATGATTGAATGTAAAAATATCACAAAGGTCTATAAAACCGGAGCTGGCGAAACAACAGTGCTTAAGGGGGCTACTTTTACTATTAATGATGGCGAATTTGTGGCCATAATGGGGCCGTCGGGTTCGGGCAAATCAACTTTGATGCATATTTTGGGCGCCTTAGACAAGCCAACCAGCGGCACATATCTTTTAGATGGCCAGGATATTTCCAAATTGTCGGATGATCAATTGGCGGATATTAGAAGAAATAAAATTGGTTTTGTTTTTCAGTCGTTTAACCTTTTGCCTCGAGCGACTGTTTTGCGCAATGTGGCTTTACCTTTGATGTATGCTGGTATGAAAAAAGAGCAACGGGAAGAAAAAGCCAAAGAGGCCTTATTGTCCGCAGGTCTTCCTGAAGATCGTTGGGACCATCTCTCTAATCAGCTTTCGGGCGGGCAGATGCAACGAGTGGCCATTGCTCGGGCATTAGTTAATGACCCGTCAATTATTTTAGCCGACGAGCCTACCGGCAATCTAGATACTAAAACCGGTGAGATTGTTTTGGACACTTTTCAAAAATTAAACAGTGAGCATGGTCGAATGATTATTTTGATTACTCACGAACGATATGTAGCCGAGCACGCCAATCGTATTATCCACATTCGGGATGGAGAAATTATAGAGGATGAAAAAAACATCAAACCTCGCATTGCTAATCATCATCAATTATGAATATAGCGGATATATTTAGAGAAACATTTTCAGCCTTGCTTTCAAATAAAGCGCGGTCCGGCCTTACAATTTTGGGTATTGTGATTGGTATTGGTTCAGTTATCGCCATGATTTCCGTCGGACAAGGGTCAACAGCTTCTATACAATCAAGCATCCAGTCCCTCGGTTCAAATTTGCTTATGATATCGCCTAGTTTCCAGCGTGGCGTCGGAACGCAAGTAAGCGCCGGCAGGGGTTCGGCTAAAACGCTCAAGCAAGAAGACGCTGACGCAATTCAGAAAGAAATTACGCTTATTAAAGCCCTTGCCCCCGAACTTTCCGGCCGCTATCAAATTACCGCGAAAGGAACGAATACTAACACATCTGTTCTCGGAACAACCCCTGATTATCCAGAAGTGCGGAATATCCAGATTGAAACAGGTGGGTTTGTTTCCGAACAAAATGTGCGAAGCTTGTCCAAGGTGGCGGTGCTTGGTCCGACCACTAGAGATGACCTATTTGGGACAAGCTCAAACCCTATCGGGCAAACGATACGGATTAATAAAGTAGATTTCAAGGTAATTGGCGTTACAAAAGAAAAAGGAGGAAGCGGTATGAGTAATCAGGACGATATGATTTTTATTCCATTATCTACCGCTCAGCGCTTTTTGGCTGGCAGCGATTATCTATCTACTATATATGTGGAAGTAGTTGATCAAAAATCAATGGCAACAGTACAGGAACAAATTACTTCTTTGTTATTAAGCCGTCACAATATTTCAAATCCCGAACTTGCCGATTTCAGCGTTATAAATCAGGCCGACATTGTGGCAAGCGTTTCTTCAATAAGCAGCACCCTTACGATATTACTTGCCGCCATCGCTGGCATATCATTGATTGTGGGCGGCATCGGAATAATGAATATGATGCTGACAACTGTTACTGAAAGGACACGGGAAATTGGTCTTCGTAAAGCAATTGGCGCAAAGAAAAAAGATATTAGCATTCAATTTTTAATTGAATCAATAATGCTTACTTTTATTGGAGGAATCGTGGGAATTATTTTAGGATGGATTATTTCTTATGCCGTGGCTTATTTTGGCAATATGACGACTGAAGTTACGTCATGGTCCATTTTTTTGGCAGTTGGCGTATCAGCCACCATTGGCATTATTTTCGGCTTTTATCCGGCCCGTCGAGCCGCTGGGTTAAACCCCATAGAAGCGTTAAGATATGAGTAGAGGTCTGACCTTGGCTTGCTTAAATGTAAAGATAATAAACAAATTATAGTATGAAAAAAAATATAATTATAGCTATAGCTATTATTGTCGCTATCGTGGTCGGGGTCGGTTCTTTTTATGGTGGTATGCAATATGGCAAAAGCAAGTCAGCTGGCGGGGGATTGGCTAATCTTACACCAGAGCAAAGGCAAGCTCGTTTCCAGCAGATGGCTGGTGGCGCTAATACTGGGGTTCAGCGAGCAACTCGCAATGGCGGTGGTCTTGCAATGGGTGAGATTATTTCCAAAGACGCCAATAGTGTTACTGTGAAGTTGAGCGACGGCGGCTCTAAAATAGCCTTTATCGCCACTTCCACCCAGGTAATGAAATTTGCCGCTGGTTCGCTTGACGATCTAATAATTGGCCAAAATGTCAGCATAAGCGGCGCCACCAATCAAGACGGCAGCCTCACGGCCCAATCGATCCAGTTAAGACCAAAACCAGCCACCCCAGCTGTTACGCCTCAATAATTTTATGACTTGCGTAATTAGGGGCGAGGAAACTAATTTCAAAGAGTATTTTGAGGCCTATTTGCTTGGTTCCGCTTACTGGCGGAAAATAGGCCGAAAACTAAGTGAGCCCGCCGCTGGAGCGGGTGAACGTCTCTTTGAAATTAGTTATCCGAGCCCCTAACATCAGCGCAAGGCCTAAGCTTGTTAAAGCTTTTTTATTATTATCAAGCCAATAATAGTGCGAATGATTTCCGAGGCTACTCGGGCAATAATAATACCTAAAATGCCTAACCACCAGAAGCCTCCTACCAATAAAAGAATATCTAAAACAGCGGTAGAAATTTTTACGGCGTAAATTTTTTTGATGGCCATCTGGCTGGTTAGGGCAGTGTTAGAAATTAAATAACCTACCCCTAAAAGCGAAAAGACATAAATTTGGGAATAAAAAATCGCTCCAGTGTAAAGAGGAAAGAAAAACTTGAAAACAAATGGAGCAATCAGCCAATAGAAAGCCATAATTGGCAACATTAAAAGAAGCAGTTTTGATATCTTCAGCGGAAGATCTTTTTTTAATTCTGCGGGGTTCTTAACGCTAAATTTGGGTAAGGCCAAATCAGAGATCATTTGAACAGGTTCTTTTAGTTTATTTACGGGCAATAAGGCAAACGAATACATAGCCAATTGAATGGCGCCCAAACTGTGAAAAACTAGAATTTGGTCCAAATACCCAATAATTTCTTCCAAAAAATTAACTATAGTTAAGTGAAAGCCGTATTTTTTGGTTTTGGGGTCTTGCGTGTTGTTAGTTAATTTTTTTTTGGTTAAATAATAAAAAATACCATTGCAAATTGTTTGGGTGGAAAAGTAAAGCGCTGTTAATGTAAAAATAATTAATAAAGCGCGCTGTGGAAAGCGCGCGACCAACAGCAGAAAAGCAATTAAAGAGCCAGCCGTAACCAAACTTTGAATAATTTGATATTTTGCGTTTAAGCGAAAATTTTTTTGGCCTAACAAAAAAAATGAGAACAAACCAAACCCCGAGAGCAATGGTAGTAAAAAAGCAATAAAAAATAACGGCAGAGCTAATAGATAATTGCTTTGATGGAAATAGTAAATGCCTAAGATTATTACTCCCAACGATTGCAAGCAGGCAAATTTGATTTTAGTTTTGAAAAGAGAATGCAGGCCACCTTCTAATCCTCTAGTAACTGCTTGGCTTAAGGCGGTGCATAAACCCTTAAGAGTGAATATGCTTAAAAAACCTACTAAAGTAACTATATATTTGTAATTGCCGTAGAGCTCGGGGGCTAGTAAGTTGGCAAAAGCTACTGCAGTCAGAAAAGAGCTTAGGGCGACAATTAGTTTTGCTGAAGTAAGCCAGAATCCGTTTTTTGCTAAATAGATATTGTCGGTCTGGGTATATTTTTCAGTTTTTTTAAGCAAACCGTAAATTTTTTGTTTGAATGTTTGTATCATAATTTTATTTTACAACCATCTCGCTATTCGCCACGGAATAAAATTTGTAAGGTTTTAAGTAATATGCCTAAGTCCAATAATAAGGAGCGATTTTTTAGGTAATAGAGGTCATACTGAAATTTTTCTTGGCTGTCCATAGTTGTTCGAGCATATCTGAATTTTATTTGCGCCCAGCCCGTGAAACCCGGTTTGATGATGTGGCGTAATTGATAATGGGGAATTTCTTTTTCTAATTTTTTAACAAACTCGGGGCGCTCGGGTCGGGGGCCAATCAATGAAATATCGCCTCGTAAAACATTGAGCATTTGGGGTAGTTCGTCTAGATGGATTTTTCGTAAAATTTGGCCAACCTTGGTAGCTCGAGTATCGTTTTTAACGGCCCAAGCTGGGCCATCTTTTTCAGCGTCTTGTTTCATGGTGCGAAACTTGTAAAGCCAAAAAACCTTGCCTTCTTTGCCATATCTTTGTTGTTTGTAAAAGATCTTGCCTTTATCTTCTTTTTTTATTAATAAAGCAATTGCTAGCCAGAATGGCGAGCTGATCAAAATAATTAATATAGCCAAAACAAGCTCGGTTAATCTTTTTATTTTATCATAAGCGTTTTTTTCGCCTTCAGCTAAGTTACTTAAAAACCATTCTTGGTCAATAAAATCAACTGGTATCTTATTAAAAATTATTTCGTAGGCGGTTGCTAAATTAAGAAAATTTATTTTTAAGTCCAAACAGCCATAAAGCTCTTTGACTAAAATTTTTTGCTGGTTGATATTTTGGGCGATAATGAGGGTGTTGATTTTATCTTTTTTAATTTGCTGGCTAAGTGATTGCGATACATTGATAAATTTAACAAAGCGATAGCCCAATTGCGGGTTGTTTTTGATTTCATTAATTAATTTATCGGTCCAAAGGTTTTTACCCAAGATGCCTACTTGTTTCAAAAAAAGCGCGGAAAAAAGCCAATAAAAAATTTGCCGCCAAATTAAAATTAAAACACCCAGCAAAACAATATTAACTAGTAAATTTGTTTTAGGAGTGATGCCAAAAAGTGGCACAGTGTAAAAGAAAAAAACCCCTACTGCTAAGCAAACTGCCAAGCAGGCGCCCAGTCGAGCTATAAAAGCGCTTTTGGGGTTGGCTAAATCAAGATCATAGAGGCCAAAAATATAAAAAAGCGTTAGCCAAACAAAATATAAGATAGAAAATGGTAAAAGATGCTGGAAAAAAATTGGCCAGGAAAAATTGGGCGAGAATCGCCAATAAACCATAATCAGCAAGCTAACATAAGCGAAAATAACATCGCCCAAAAACAAACTAACTTTGCGTATTTTTTGCTTCATAACCTTATTTTATATTTTATCATTCAACGCCCTATCTTGCAATTTTTTAGCCCAAAGATTAAGATATCAATGTATAATTTCTTTTATAAAATTAATGACTTATGGGTTAGAGGCGAGGAAGTTAGTTTCAAGGAGTATTTTGAGGCCTATTTGCTTGGTTCCGCTTACTAGCGGAAAATAGGCCGAAAACTAAGCGAACGAGCCGCCGGAGCGAGTGAGCGTCTCCTTGAAACTAACTCTCCGAGCCACTAACATACCTTAAGTCATAAAAGCAAAAACTATGGGAAAAAAATCGCGAGTTAAAAAACAAATTAAAGAGGGAATTGTTCCTTTGTCAGTTCAGAAAACAAGAATTAAACAAGGTCAATCGCAAACCAATTGGGAAAGACTTTGGCTTTGGTTGGTTTATTTGGCGGTGGGGGTAGCCTTTTTAACGCCGTTTATTATTAGTGGCAAATTTTATTTTCCTTTTGTCGGGCCCAAGGGCTTGTTTTTGATGGGGTGTTGCCAAGTAGCTTTTTTTGCTTGGTTGGTTTTGGCTATTTCTTATAAAAAGTATCGGCCTCGTTGGGAAAAAATGTTATTGGTTTTCGGCTTTTTTGTTTTGACTTTATCGTTAAGCGCTATTTTTGGCGCGGATCCTTCGCGGTCGTTTTGGTCAAAGTTTGAAAGAATGACTGGTTTAGTGATGTGGCTGCATCTTTTTGGATTTTTTTGGGCTTTGATTTTTACTTTGCAAAGTAAAGAAGTTTGGCGCAAATTTTTTATTTTTTCAGTGGCTATTGGAGTTGCTATTTCATTGATGGCGCTTTTAGAGCAAGCCGGGGTAAAGGCTTTTGATTTTTCGCAGAGGGGAGGTAGCACTCTGGGCAATACTTCTTTTTTAGGCAGCTATTTGCTTTTTAATGTTTTTTTAGCGGCTTATTTATTTTTTACTTCAACTAAATGGCGAGAGAGAATTATTTTTATTTTAACGATTGCTTTGGCTATATTGGCTATTTATTTAAGCGGCGCTCGGGCTGGCACCTTAGGTTCAGTTGGTGGCCTCGCTTTAACTGGGCTTTTGTATTTGTCTTTTAAGGTTTCTTCTAAAAAAGCGCGGCTTTTGGGTAAGGTTGTTTTAATTATTTCATCAGTAGCTGTCTTAACTTCTGTTATTTTGTTGCACATTCCTAATAATCCTGTTTCCGACAAGTTTATTTCTCTAACCACCCAGTCTCGAGAGGTTAATTGGCAAATGGCTTGGCAAGGATT
The DNA here is from genome assembly GCA_026396705.1 of Candidatus Gribaldobacteria bacterium. GTDB lineage: Bacteria > Patescibacteriota > Minisyncoccia > Minisyncoccales > CG1-02-41-26 > CG1-02-41-26. The sequence goes on along the minus strand of JAPLWE010000036.1, from coordinate 28,416 downwards.
TTTAGAAAAGCCAATTTTTGGTTGGGGCGGGGAAAACTATTATTTGGTTTTTCCTAAATATTTCAACCCTTGCTTATACACGCCAGAATGTGGCTCGGAAGTTTGGTTTGACCGCACCCATAATATTGTTTTGGATACTTTGGTGGCTAATGGCGCTGTGGGCTTAGTGGCTTATCTTGGCCTTTTAATGATGGCTGTTTGGTTATTTGCTCGGGCTAGAAAAAAGGATTTTTGGATTTTTGCGGTGTTTACTCCGTTAATTGTCGCTTATTTTATGCAAAACTTGACGGTTTTTGATATGCCGGTAAGTTTGTTAATGTTTGTTTTCGTTTTAGGGTTTGCTGGTTTTATCAATCTGAAGGGAAAAGAAACGGCAATAGTAGGCCCCTTGGCTGAAAATAATAAAAAGGGTTGGCCTTTGTTAATCATGGCTATCGCTTTTTTGGTTTGTTTCATTTGGTTTGTTGTCCAGCCCGCCAAAGCTGACTATTATACTCTTAAAGCTATTTCGGCTTCGGATATAGATAGTCGTATAGCTTTGGCCCAAAAAACTTTAGACGCTTCCCCAGCTGGCAAGTATCAAATTAGAGATTTTTTCGGCGAACGGTTTCTTCTAGACATTCAGAATAATTATGACAAAATTCGCGGTCAGGCTTCGGTCGAGCAAGCAACTAAACGCCTTTTGGATTTTATTACTCAAACATTGCAAAAAACCGTGACTGAATCGCCCTTAGACTACAGCGCGGCTTTGCGTTTGGCGCAGGCCTATAATATGTATACGGTGTTTGATTATTCTAAGCTTGATTTGGCCGTTCAATATGGTGAAAAGCTTTTACAATTATCGCCCAATAACCAGCAAAGTTATTGGGTATTAAGTCAAGCCAAGCTTTATCAGGGCAAGACAGATGAGGCCTTGGCTTTAGCTAAAAAAGCTATTACCTTGGAGCCCCAATGGTTTCAATCATGGGAAATAGCCATTCAAATAGCCCAAAGGGCCGGTAAAAATGATGAAGCTAAGCAATTGGCTAGCGACGGCTTGGCTTTGGCTTTGAGCGCTATTGATAGAAATCAAAACTATCTTAATTATTATCAATCGGCCGTGAGTTTTTCGCAAACACTTGGCCTTAATAAACAAGCTAAGGAGATAGCTCAAAGAGCGGTGCAACACAATCCAAGCGAGTGGTCAGGGGAGTTTAAAGATATTTTAGATACGACAAGCAGTCCAGATATCAACACCTTGACAAAGTAGTAATTGTTTGCTAATATGTAATCAATAAGGTGAGGAAAAAAATTTGGAAGAAATTTCAAGTTTCCTCTATCGTGTCAGCACAAGACCTCTGGTGAAAACTTCGAGGTCTTTTGCTTTACACGGACTGGTTAAAAGGCTATAATTACAGCGAGCCGGTGATGTGTCCTCACCTTAGACATGGTTGGAGGCTTACCATTGCCGGCTCATTTGACTTTTGTATGTTGAAGGAGAATATTTTGCTGAAGAGCTATACCACTTTTCAAATTGGCGGGTTGGCGCGTTATTTTTGGGAAGCAGAAAGCGTCCCCGATATTAAAGAAGCCATTGAGTGGGCCAAAGGCAATGGCCTATCTTTTTTTGTTTTGGCTGGGGGAAGTAATTTATTGGTGGCTGACAAGGGATTTGATGGCTTGGCCATCAAAGTTCAAAGCTCAAAGTTCAAAGCTCAAAGTTTAGGAGGGGATAAGGCATTGCTTTACTGCGAGGCAGGAGTAAAATTATCCGACTTGGTTGCATTTTCGTTAGAAGAAGGATTAAGCGGCTTGGAATGGGCTTCAGGTATTCCGCAAGCTACAGTAGGGGGATCGATTTGGGGAAACGCCGGGGCATTTGGTAAAAATATGGCTGACATAGTGAGCCAAGTGGAAGTTATGGAGGTTCAAAGTTCAAAATTTAAAGTTAAAAATTACAAGAATAAAGAATGTGGGTTTGCATATAAAGATAGCATCTTTAAGCAAAATAAAAATTTGGTTATTTTGTCAGCAGGCTTAGTTTTAGAGAAAAAAAATAAACAAGAAGTTAAAGAGGAAGTTAAAAAAGTTTTACAATATAGAAAAAATCATCATCCTAATCAGCCATCAGCCGGATCGGTGTTTCAGAATATTAAAGATGAAAAAATAATTTTAAGCCGCCCCGAGTTTGCAGTTTTTCAAGCAAGGAAAGAAATATCCGCTGGTTGGTTGATTGAGCAATGTGGGTTAAAAGGTAAAAAAATCGGCGGGGCGCAAATTTCTACCGAGCACACCAACTTTATTGTTAACACAGGCGCAGCTACAGCTAGCGAAGTTAGACAATTAATCGACTTAGCCAAGCAAACAGTTTGGCAAAAATTCGCTATTGCCTTAGAAGAAGAAATTCAGTATTTAGGTTTTTGAAATAAAAAACTACACTTTTTGAACTATAGAACAAAAAGTGTAGTTTTTGTTTTGCAAGTTTTGGACGATAAAAAATAAAAAGCCCCATAATAGTAGATAATACAGGGTATATCCATAGATTTGAGACTACCTTGCAATCATTAAACTCCAAGTATCAAAAAGAGTTTTTTTGGATCTTTCTAAGTTGAGCTTTTCTACTTTATCAAGACTATTAAATCCTTGTCCCATCATCTGTAGGACCTCTTTCTCAAAGGAAACTTCAATTGCTTTTCCTATCTCTATTAGGCGTCCAGTATAGAACCATGCGTCATAACCCTGTACTGCTAACTTAAAAAAATGTTGCAGAGCTATTGTTTTTGCTTCATCTTGAAGATTTATCCATTGGGGGGCATTTTTTCTAAATTCTGGATTAACCTTTTCTAGTGCCATCTTAAAAAGCTCAAACTCTCCTAACTTTTCGCCCCAGGCAAAATTTTCTATATTTGAGAGTATCATTTTTTTCATTTGAGCTATTATTTCCACGGTTTCCATTTTTATCCTCCTTATTTGTTTCTTGTGTTGTTTATAAAGAACTGCTTTTTCGCTTGTTCTCACTTTTAATCTTACGCTCACATTATAGCATATACCCTAAAACTTGTCAACGAGTCTGACAATGTTTTTAGTAAAATATGAGTTTTAGCTATATTGATTTTATGCTGTCAGTAAAAGGGCTTGACAGGTTTTTTATTGATAGTATAATGAGTTTGTAGGTTAGTTTTGTCGGCTATTTTGGCAACATTTATTTAATATGTATATTTTTATTGATGAATCTGGAGATTTGTGCGGGAAGCAAAATGAGTTTTTTGTTGTGGGCGGTTTTATTACCAATGAACCCAAAAGAACTGCCAGGGTTTTTCGTAAGTGGCGAAAAATAAAACTTACCAATAAAAAGCTCCGTTATAGAACAGAGTTAAAATTTTCAGATACTCGGCTTACCGAAGAAATGCGCTTAAAAACGTTGGGAAACTTAGCCCAAAGCGATATCAGGATTTTCTATGTATTTTTTAAAGTTAAAAATATACCAGAGAGTTATCGCAATAAAAAAGGTATTGAAACTGGCTTGCTATACACTGAAATCGTAGAGCAAGCATTACGGTTTCTTTTGCCGACAAGCGATTTAGAGTTTCGTGTTTATAGAGATTTTAGACAACTAAAAGGGGTTTCTCAGGCAAAGTTTAATGAATTTTTAAAAGTAGGATTGTCTCCAAATTTCTCCAAAAAAACAGTAGTCCAATTGGAGGCAGTAAATTCGGCTGATAACACAAACATTCAAATCGCGGATTGGATATGCGGTGGTTTGTTTAGGTATTACAACAAGGGTAAAAATGGAGAAAAATACTTTTCTTTGTTTAAGAACAGTATTGTTATTTCAGAGGAGCTATTTAAAGATTATTGGGAAAATTTTGCTAAAAACAAAAAATCACCTTTCGCAAGATGACTTTTTGTAGAGCGGCGTCTAGTGAGATGGGCTCCCGAGCTTAAGCCTCCACATCCGCGGAGGGAACACTCGAGCACCTCAAAAGGTATTATTGCCAGCTCCAATATAATTATAATCTAATAAAAAACTATGTCAATAGAAACATTAAAACAGCTCGGTTTAAGCGATAATGAAACAAAGGTTTATTTGGCGGCTTTGGAATTAGGTCGGGCTACGGTGCAAGAGCTTGGCAAAAAGTCAGGGGTTAAGCGCACCACGGTTTACACCGCCATTGATGGGTTGAAAGAAAAAGGCATTATTAGCCAAATTAAAAAAGGCGCTAAAACATTTTTAGTGGCTGAAAGCCCGGAAATTTTATCGCAAATAGCCGACCGTAGAGCGCAAATGTTTAAAGAGTCATTGCCCGAATTGAAATCAATTTATAATATGGCGGGCGCCAAGCCCAAAGTGCGGTTTTATGAAGGCCAGGAGGGCTATTTATCGGTTTATGACAATATCTTAAAAGAAAAACCCAAAGAATTGTTAGCTATTGCTTCTTATGAGAATTTTAAGAAGCATATTGATGAACAATATGAAGAAATCTGGACAGCAAAAAGGATAAAACAAGGCATTTTTTTACGCTGGCTGGATTTTAAGACTCCGTCGGTTCAGGCAAGAGTTGGCGAGGGTAAAAAGGGCTTGAGAGAAATTAGATTTTTACCAAAAGAGTTTTCTTTTTCAGCTACTATGTTCATTTATAATGAAAAAGTTATAATGGTTTCAGGCAAGCAAAAAGAATTTTTAGCAGTGGTTATTGAAAACGCGGAATTTAGTCAAATGCAAAAACAACTGTTTAATTTGCTTTGGCAACAAAAATTATGAGTTTTTTATCAAAAATTTTAGGCGACCCTTTAGCCAAAACCTTCAAAACATATCAAGGTTTAGTTAAGAGTATTAACGATTTTGAGCCGTCCGTTGAGAAATTAAGCGGCCAGCAAATGAAAGAGAAAACCTTGGTTTTTAAGCAAGCCTTACAAAATGAAGAAGCCAGTTTGGACGATATTCTGCCCGAGGCTTTTGCTTTATGCCGCGAAGCGGCCCGCCGAACCTTGGGGCAGAGGCCATATGATGCTCAATTAATTGGCGGCATGGTTTTACACCAAGGCAAAATAGCTGAAATGAAAACTGGTGAGGGCAAAACATTAGCCGCCACCTTACCCGCATATCTTAATGGTTTAACTGGCAAGGGGGTGCATATTGTTACGGTGAATGATTATTTAGCTGAAAGAGACGCTGTTTGGATGGGACAGATTTATAACGCGCTGGGTTTGACAGTGGGGTGTATTGTTAATAATGCTTCATATTTATATGATGAAAACTTTGGGAAAGAAGATGATAATAATAGAGATAAGGTAGGTGGGTTTAAGGTGGAAAAAAGTTTTTTACGGCCTTGCAACAGAAAAGAGGCTTATCTGGCTGACATTGTCTATGGCACCAATAATGAATTTGCTTTTGATTATTTGCGAGATAATATGGTTTTTGAAATAGGGGAGATGGCGCAACGCGGTTTTAATTTCGCGGTGGTTGATGAAATTGATTCTATTTTAATTGATGAAGCTAGAACGCCTTTGATTATTTCTCAGCCCGACTTGGAATCGTCAAATTATTATAAAGAATTTTCACGAATCGTGCCTCAATTAAAACAGGATACTGATTTTGAGGTTGATGAAAAAGCCAAAAGCGCTTTTTTAACCGAGCCAGGCATAGAAAAAGTAGAAAAGATTTTGGGTTTGAAAAATATTTATGAAGAAAAAGGTATGAGATACCTGCATTACTTAGAGCAGGCCCTAAGAGCTCAAACGCTTTTTCAGTTAGATCGCGATTATTTGGTTAAGAATGGAGAGGTCTTAATTATTGATGAATTCACGGGTCGTATTTTACCGGGTCGGCGTTATTCTGGCGGTTTGCATCAGGCACTGGAAGCCAAGGAGAGAGTAGAGGTAAGGCCAGAGTCAAAAATTTTAGCCACCATTACTTTTCAAAATTATTTTCGTTTATATCAAAAATTGGCTGGAATGACCGGCACTGCTTTAACTTCGGCCGAAGAATTTGATAAGGTTTATAAGTTGGCGGTAGTGAGCGTGCCTACTAATAAGCCTATGTCCAGAAAAGATTTATCTGATTTAATTTATAAAACAGAAACAGCTAAGTTTAAGGCGGTAGTAGCTGAAGTAAAAGATTGCTATAAAAAAGGCCAACCGGTTCTAGTAGGCACTAGGTCAGTGGAAAAAAATGAGTATTTAAGTAAATTACTTGCTCGGGAAGGTGTTAAGCATGAAGTTATCAACGCCAAAAATCACGCCCGTGAGGGTGAAGTGATTGCTCAAGCTGGCCGTTTGTTTGCCGTAACCGTGGCCACTAATATGGCGGGCAGGGGAGTGGATATTGTTTTGGGTGGCAATCCATCACAGCCAGAGGAAGCGGAAAAAGTAAAGGCCTTGGGGGGCTTGCGCATTATCGGCACAGAGCGGCATGAAGCCCGCCGTATTGATAATCAACTGCGAGGCAGAGCAGGCCGACAGGGTGACCCCGGGTTAAGTCAATTTTTCGTTTCTTTAGAAGATGAATTAATGCGGATTTTTGGCGGTGATAGAATTAAAAAATTAATGGAAATGATGAAAATTCCCGAGGATCAGCCCATTACCGCTAAAATTATTAACAGCGCCTTAGAAAAAGCCCAAAGCAAGGTGGAGGGCTTGAATTTTGACGCGCGCCATCATGTTTTGGAATATGACGATGTCATGGCCAAACATCGTTTTAAGATTTATAGCCAAAGAGCTCAAACTCTCACAGCTGATTACCAACAATTAAAAGATTTTGTTTGGCAAATTTTAGAAAAAGAATTAAGCGGTCTGACAGAAACAATTGAAGAAGTCAAAACAATTATGCCTTTAAGCGAAGAAATTATTAAAAGCCTACAAGAAGCTAAAGAGCCGGCCCTGGCCTTGCAAATACTCAACGATCACGCCAAACAATTATGGCAAGAAAAAGAAGCCCAAGATAGCCAAGAAAATCTTTTAAGATTATTACGGTTTGTAGTTTTGCGTTGCCTTGATTTTTGGTGGATTGAACATTTGATTAATATGGACCATCTTAAAGACTCGGTTAATTTGCGAGCGTACGGCGGCAGAGATCCTTTAGCTGAATACAAAACCGAAGGCCACCAGCTTTTCCAAGAATTATGGAAAAATGTTAACGCGCAAATAGCCCGCACTATTTTCAAAGTTAGCTTCACAGCTTAGTTCTATATATATGTGGGGATGGTTCGGAAATTAACTTTCCGAGCCCCTAAGCGTGTAGAAGCTGATGTGGCCTTGATAAAAATAATCTTTTTTGTTAATGTAAAAAAATGTCAAAGCAAACTAATAAAATTTATTTAGTTATCGTAGCAGCGCTCACCATAGCGTCTCTGCTTTTGGTTTTTCCCCAGCCCGTTAATAAACTATTGGGTTACTTAAACTGGAAATTTATTCCTAATTTGTCCGAAACGCCGTTTAAGCTTGGCCTAGACCTAAAGGGTGGGTGCCATTTGGTTTATGAAGCTGATGTTTCTCAAGTAGCGGGCAAAGATATCAAAGAGGCTATGCAGGGCCTGCGAGATGTTATTGAGAGGCGGGTTAATTTATTTGGCGTCACTGAAGCGGTGGTTTCTTATCAAGAAGCCGGCGACAGTCAGAGGTTGGTAGTAGAGATGCCTGGTGTTAAAGATGTTAATCAAGCCATTGAAATGATTGGTAAAACGCCCTATTTAGAGTTCAAGCAAGAGCGGCCCGATGCAGAACGCGACGCCTTGCTGGCCAAACAGCAGGCGTTTAAGGATGAAATGAAAGCCAGCGAAGGTCAGCCCGAGGCAGTGGTTAATGCTATTTTACAAAAATATAGTCAGGAGATTGATTTAAGCGATCCTTACTATCCTTATTTCGTGGCTAGCAATCTCACGGGCCGTTATGTTAAAAAAGCTACTTTGGGCTTTGACCAAACAGCTCTTACACCTGAAGTTTTAATTGATTTCAATGATGAAGGCGCAGCTTTATTTAAGGATTTAACCGAAAAAAATGTTGGCAAGAAAATTGCCATCTATATTGATAACTCTTTAATTTCCTCTCCAGTGGTTAGAGAAGCTATTAGCGGGGGTAGCGCCCAGATTACTGGCACCTTTACCAACGCTGAAGCCAGGGATTTGGTTAGAAACCTTAACGCGGGCGCTTTGCCTATGCCTATTAAACTTATTTCACAAACCACGGTTGGCCCAACCTTAGGCGCTGATTCTTTGCGTCAGTCTTTGATGGCTACTTGGTTCGGTCTTTTGGGTATTTGTTTGTTTATGTTAGTTTTTTATCGGTTTTCTGGTTTTATCGCTTGTGTTTCCTTGATTACTTACGGAGGCATTTTATTGTGTTTGTTTAAGTTCGTGCCAGTTACTCTTACTTTGGCTGGTATTGGCGGGGCAGTATTATCAGTAGGTATGGCGGTTGACGCTAATGTTTTGATTTTTGAACGGATTAAAGAAGAAAGAAAGAAAAACGAAAGTTTCCAAAAAGCCCTTGAGCTAGGATTTGCTCGAGCTTGGCCATCTATCAGGGATAGCAATCTAACTACTCTGTTGATTGCGGTGATTATGTTTGGCTTTGGCTCTAGTTTTGTCAAGGGGTTTGCTTTAACTTTATCATTGGGCATTTTAACTAGTATGTTTTCCGCTATGTTTGTCACTAAAGTTTTAATGAATGTTTTTGTGGGCACTAGGTGGGAAAAACTTAAACGCCTCTGGCTATAATTATATGTTATCCTTTACTAAACATCGCAAAACTTTTTATATTTTTTCTATTGTTTTAACCATAGCTGCCATAGCGAGCATGGTGGTTTTTGGTTTGAAATTTGGCATTGAGTTTACCGGCGGATCTGTTCTGGAGGTGGGCTACAAACAGCAAGCTCCGGCGTTAGATGATGTCAGGAAAGTTGTTGTAGCTGCTGGTTTAGAAGGGGCTACTATACAAGTAGCTGGCGATCAGCGAGTGATTATTAAAACAAAACCCATTGATGAAGCAAAAAAGAATGAGGTTATACAGGGCCTGCAAGGCTTGGGTGAATTAGTGGCTGGCTCGGAAAGTTTTCAGGTGATTGGCCCGGTTATTGGCCAAGAGTTAAAAGACAAAACCAAAGTGGTAGTTTTTTTGTCGCTCTTGTCCATACTTATATACATAGCTATCAGCTTTCGTAAAATTTCTCGGCCAGTTAAGTCATATGTTTATGGTTTTACGGGCATTGTTGCCCTGTGCCATGATATTATTATTCCTTTGGGGGTTTTTGCTTGGCTTGGTCATTATTTAGGAGTTGAAATTACCATACCTATTATTACCGCTTTATTAACGGTCTTTGGTTATTCTATCAATGATTCAGTAGTGGTCTTTGATCGTATTAGAGAAAATCTTTTTAAGGGTAAGGCGGAAAATTTTAGCGGAATTGTTGACCAAAGCTTAAACCAAACCCTAGGCCGTTCAATTAACACTTCGTTCACGGTGCTTTTGGTTCTAGCGGCTATTTTATTTTTTGGCGGTAATACTTTGCGTTATTTTGCTTTAGCTCTGTTCTTGGGAGTGGGCTTTGGCACTTATTCTTCTATTTTTATTGCTTCGCTTTTAGTAGTAACTATTTTTGAATCTCGTCAAAGCAGGGGATTGTCTAGAAATAAGACTTAAAATATTTTGCCCATTGACAAATGTCATTATTTATGGCAAAGTGAGTAAGAATGTAAGTTTGAATTATGAAAGACAATTTTAATTATAAAAAAGTTTGCGAGGAAGTTCTTTCGTCTTTGCCACCCAAATCGCGAGTGATTATTGAAAAAAGATTTGGTTTGGGCGCAACCAAAAGAAATCAAACACTGCAACAAATTGGCGATTTTTTGGGCATTACTCGCGAAAGAGTTCGTCAGATTGAATCAGATGGCTTGAATAAACTTCGCCATAGCCCTGCTCCAGTCTCTTTGAAGGCAGTTTTTGCTTATTTTGAACGATTTCTAGAGGAACAAGGCGGTTTTAAGAGAGAAGATGTTCTATTGGCAAAGTTATCTGATGAAACCGAGCGAGCGGCTGTATCTTTTCTTTTGCGGTTATCGCCTAAACTATCTCTAGTTGAACAAAACGGTCATTTTTATGCTGTTTGGTTTCAAGAGAAAGATATTTATAATCATGCTTTGGTTTTATTGAGTGATTTGGTAAAAAAATTGACACAGCAAAAAGCTCCTCAAGCTCATGAAATGATTTATTGTTTTTTCAACAAAGAAAACAAAGTTTTTGTTGATAATGTTATTGAGGCAAGTTGCGCTGTAGAGGTAAGCCCTTTAGACCAGATTGGTTTGGCTGTCTGGCCAGAAATTAAGCCCAGAGGAGCCAGAGACATAGCTTATTTGATGCTTAAAAAAACTGGTCAACCTTTGCATTTTCGGGATATTGCCAATAAAGCCAATGATTTACCAAATTATTTTTTACCCAAGAAAAAAACTTTACCTCAAACAGTGCACAACGAATTAATTCGCGACCCGCAGTTTATTTTAGTGGGTCGTGGGGTTTATGGATTAAAAGAATGGGGCTACCAAACTGGCACAGTTAGAGAAGTTATTAAAGCGATTTTAGTAAAAAATAAAGAGCCTCTTGCTCGTCCTGATATTCTACAACAGGTTTTGCGGCAAAGAATGGTTCAGCCCAATACCATCTTTCTTAACCTTAATAATAAAAAGTATTTTCAGAAAGATGATCAAGGAAGATACGGCTTGAAAGAAATTTAAAAAACTCTATAATTAAATTATAGAGTTTTTTAATTATATGGCTTTACTATCTTTTTGGGTATATCTTTTAATTGGCCTGGGCTTAGTTATTTTTGCTGTCTTCGCTTACCTTTGTTTCTTATGGACTAATCGTGATGTGGTTAATCGTCAGAATGTTATGACCGGCATTCAAGTAGCCGCCCTGCATATATTCAATGTTTTTTCGTTTTGTGTTTTGATTTTTACTTTGGTTTATTTATTTTTTTACATTTACGGAAAATAATCTTTTAAGGCTTGCGCGTTTGGGGCGAGGAAGTTAGTTTCAAGGAGTATTTTGAGGCCTATTTGCTTGGTTCCGCTTACTGGCGGAAAATAAGGCCGAAAACTAAGCGAACGAGCCGCCGGAGCGAGTGAGCGTCTCCTTGAAACTAACTCTCCGAGTCCCAAACATTAGCGCAAGCCCTACTAAGAAAATAATCTATGACAGTTGTTGGTTTCTATGATTCATTTATAGGCATTATACTCTCACTAGCTTGGGCCTTTTTCTTAACTTGGTGGTGGTTAATACTACCGTTTATTTTTTATTTTCCCGCTCGATTTTTCCACTTTTGGTGGATTCGCTGGGAAGTTTGGTATAAAGAAGAAAAATGGATTTTATTAGAATTGATTCCGCCAGGCGAAGTCCTAAAGCCCTATCTAGCTATGGAGGATATCATTACCGCTTTGTGGCCAATCTATGATGGCGCTAATTGGCGAGAACGCTGGTGTGAAGGCGAAATGATTGGCGGGCCGTTTTGGCTTACTTTTGAAATTGTTAGCATTGAGGGACAGGTGCATTTTTATATGCGTATCTTAAAAGATCAAAAAGATTTTGTTTCGTCTATTTTTCATACGCATTATCCAGAAATTGAAATTTTTGAAGTAGAAGATTACACGCAAAATATTTCACAAGACATTCCTAATGATACCTATGATCTTTATGGAGAGTATTTAACTACCTCCAAGCCTTATTCTTATCCTATCAAGACATATAAATATTTTGAAATCAGGCCAGAAGAAGTTGATCAAGAAAAAAAGCTTGACCCTTTTTCCAACCTAATGGAGGCAATGGTTAAGTTAAAAGAAGGCGAACAATTGTGGTATCAGATAAATTTAACGCCTATCAGTAATAATGATATACCTTGGCTTGATGAAGGCCGGGCATTGGCTGACAAGATTGCCCGGCGAGGTGAAAAGGCGCCTCGTCAATCAATGATTGGTGAAACTATCAAGCTGGCTGTTTTAGGCAAACAACCTTATTCAGACGAAGCCAAGGCCGAATCAATTATTCCGCCGGAAATGAAGTTAACTCCCGGCGAAAGAGAAAAATTAGCCGCGGTTGAGACCAAAATTAGCCAGCTGGGCTTTAAGGTTTTTATGCGCTCGGTATATATCTATACTAAAGACGCTTATGTTAGTCCCAACAAGAGAATACCTCGTTCATATTTGGTGCACTTTGGCAATGATATGCAAAGTATGAGGGATTGGAGTAAAGAAAAAACTAAAATCCATTATTTTTTCCGCAAACGGCGGGTTTATACTCGTAAGAAGAAAATTTTTGACCTTTATGTGAGGCGTCTTCCGCCGATGTTTCCTGAAATGTGGGGGCCGGGTAATATGTTGCTTAATGCCGAGGAAATTGCCACTATTTTTCACTTTCCTAGTAATGCGGCTAATTTGCCGGCTGGCGTGCCACGCATTATGGCCAAAAAATTCGGCCCGCCACCTAATTTACCAGTGTAGTATGAGCTTTCAAGATTTTAATTTTTTTGGTAAAAAAGTTCTTTTGCGGTGTGATTTTAACGTGCCGCTGGATTCTCAAGGAAAAATCTTAGATGATTTTCGTCTACAAAGGGCTCTTTCTACTATCTTTTTTTTAAGAAAAGCTGGGGCTATTATTATTCTTATTAGTCACCTAGGCGAGCCACAGAGTATTAAAAATAAAAGAAAAAGAAAAAAACAATTAACCCTAAAACCAATTGGTCAAAGATTGAGTGAGCTTCTTCATGAAAAAGTTTTGTTTAGCAAAAAGAATAAAGGCCGTTTTGTTCGACAAATGGTCAAGAAAATGAAGCCTGGCGAAATTTTGCTTTTAGAAAATTTAAGATTTGATAAGGGAGAAGAACAGAACTCGCTTAAATTTGCCAAACAATTAGCTAGTTTGGGAGATGTTTTCGTTAATGAAGCCTTTAGTGTTTGCCATCGCGCTCATGCCTCAATAGTGGCTTTAGCTAAAGAGTTGCCTTGTTTGGCTGGACCAGAATTAACTAAAGAATTCAATTTTCTTTCACAAATTTTGCAAAATCCGCCCCGCCCCCTAGTGGTTTTAATTGGTGGCAATAAAACAGAGTCAAAACTTAAAGTAATTAAAGAATTTTTAGCAATGGCGGATTATTTGCTTCTAGCTGGCGAGACCGCTAATACAATATTATCAGCTAAGGGCCTATGGCCAAGTCATCCTTTATTGCCAGTTGAAGAAATTGAAATGGTCAAAGAAATTAATCTTACTGACCAAAAGATTTATTTACCATTAGATGTTTTGGCGTCTTGCGATCAAAGTGGCCAGGGGATTATTAGGCAAACTGGCCCGGCAAGTGTTAGGCGAGATGAAGATATTTTTGACATTGGCCCAGAAACAGTTAATGTTTATAAAGAGATTATAGCTCAAGCTCAAACAGTTTTTTGGGCGGGGCCATTGGGACTGTTTGAAGTTGAGCCATTTAGTCATGGCACCAGAGATGTTGCCTTGGCTATTGCCAAATCCCGCGCCTCGCTAAAGCTGGCTGGCGGAGGGGAAACAGTGGCGGCCTTAAGAAAGTTTAATTTAACTGACAATTTTTCTTTTATTTCTACTGGCGGGGGAGCGATGTTAGACTTTTTAGCTGGCGAAAAACTCCCCGGCTTGGAAGCCCTTGGTCTTTATTAATATAATATGACTTACAGCCGCTGGAGCGAGTGAGCGTCTCTTTGAAATTAGTTGTCCGAGCCCCTAACATCATTGTAAACTCCACTTATGAAAGAAATAAAAAACTTAAAAAAAGCGGCTGACTTAATTAAAAAAACACTTGCTAAAAATGGCAAGATTGTTATTTTTGGCGACGCTGATTTAGATGGCTCAACCTCGGCTTTATTGCTTGAAGAAGCGATCAGAAATGTTAATCCCACAGCTGATTTGCTTGTTTATTTTTCTGAATGGGAAAGCTCTGATTATGGTCTTAATAAGCAGGCCTTGCAAGCGCTCAAGGTGCACGCCCCAGCTTTGTTAATAGTAGTGGATTGCGGTATTGGCAATTTTGAAGAATTACTTATCGCTAAAGCCATGGGCTTTACAACTATTGTTATTGATCATCATGAGATTTTAGATGCCCTACCTAAGGCCGATTTAATTATTGATCCCAAGCAAAAAGGCGACCATTATCCTTTCAAAAAGCTAACTACTGTTTGTTTGGTTTATCGGTTGAGTCAGTTTTTATTAGGCAAAAACTTCAGCAGTTTTTTAGAGCAAAGCTTTGCCGAGTTAGCGGCTTTAGGCACTATCGCTGACATGATGCCCGAGGAAGACTTAAACGCAGTTTTAGTGGGCAAAGGAGCCGCCACTATTAAGCAAACCCAAAGACCGGGCTTAAAAGCGATGATACAGGTAGCTGTTCTTGGCGAAAGTTCAGCCCGGGAAATTTTTAAAAAGTTATCGCTTATTCTTAACATCTCCCCAGTAACTAACCATCTTACCGAATGTTATCTTCTACTAAAGACCGCTTCTCAAGAAGAGGCTATGGTTTTAGCTAAAAAGCTTTTAAGCGAAGCTGATAAGCGCAATCAAGAAATCTATGAAATTACGGAAATCGTTTCTCAAAGAGCCCAACAATCTCTCTCGCCAATTATCTTTGAGGGAGATGAGTCATGGCAGAGGGTTTTTTCTGGGGCGATTGCTTCACGGATTTGCAATAAATATAAAAAACCAACTTTTATTTTTAAGAGAGATATTCAGAAATGCCGCGGCTCTGTGCGTGTGCCAAAAAATATAGACGCTGTGGTGGCCTTAAAAAGTTGCGCTTCATTGCTTTTGATGTATGGCGGTCATCCGCCAGCCGCGGGGTTCACGGTGAGTAGCGAGAATGTAGATGACTTAAAAAAATGTTTAGAAAAATATTTTAATGAAATGTATGGAAAAAATAATAATTAATATTGATGGTGGCTCAAGGGGCAATCCCGGACCAGCTGCTTTTGGCGTTGTTTTTAGTCGCGAGAATGGGGTTGTTATTAAGAGCTACGGGGAAACTATGGGCATTGCCACCAATAATGAAGCCGAATATGGCGGTTTAATTTTTGCTTTGAAAAAAGCCAAGCAGATTTTTGGTAAAGAGAATCTTAAGCAGTATGTTTTTGAGGTAAGGTCAGATTCAGAGCTTTTAGTGCGTCAATTATCTCATCGCTATAAAATAAATGGCGAAAAAATCCAGCCACTATTTCTAGAGGCTTGGAATTTATTGATTGATTTTTCAATTGTTAATTTTGTGGCGATACCTCGTGAACAAAACAGCGCAGCTGACCACTTGGTTAATGAAGCGCTTGATCAAAAAAATAAACAAAAAACCTTAGCAAATTTGTAAGCCGAATTCTGTGCTCTGCTTAAAGCAGAGTGCAACCATTTATCTAGCCCTAACATTGCTGTTAGGGTCATGCGAGCTACTTTTCCAGACAGGAAATGCAGAGGTCGGGTCAAAAATACCGAGGGCAGACCTCCTCTAATTTGAATAAATATAATATTCAGTTTAAGGGAGGTCTGCCCTCGGTATTTTCGACCTCTGCATTTCCTGTCTGGTTTGCTCTTGCTCCCAGGTAAGTATTTAGCCGTTTCACCCTCAAGGTTTCCCTCGAGATTCACCAAGAAAATTTCTTGGTGCTCTTTGCTTTTCAGCTTGGAGCGTCTCTGCTCGCAACTCTCGCGTTACCGCGTGCGGGTGTTACCCACTACCTTGCTCCAAACGCATAAATTATACGCTTGGGGGAGTTCGGACTTTCCTCTGTGCTCATAATTTGTTATTATAAACACAGCAGTTGCTTAATTTGCTAAGGCATTTTAATTATAACAAGCATTTAATTTTTGTCAATGTTAAAGAAAATTTTAAATTTTCAAACTCATACCGTTAACAAAGCGGTCTTTTTTGTTTCAATTGCTACTTTTTTAGGGTATGGCTTAGCTATTTTAAGAGATAATCTATTGGCTAACTTTTTAAGTAATGCTCAAGCGGATGTTTATTGGGCTGCTTTTCGTATTCCTGATTTTGTTTATGGGCTTTTAATTACAGGGGGAGTGGTGGCGGCTTTTTTGCCGGTTTTTGCTCATTCCTTTCAGAATAGTCAGACAGAAGCCCGTCGTTTGTTTAATAATGTTTTTACTGTTTTTGGTTTATTCTTGGTAATTTTATCTGTTTTGTTAGCTATTTTCGCGCCCCTAATCGTCAAAGTTATAGCGCCGGGCTTTTCTTTGCCACAAAAGTTGCAAACCGTCGCTTTAGTTAGAATAATGTTTTTCAGTCCGATTGCCCTGGGCGTTTCAGCGATTTTTTCTTCTGTTTTGCAGTATTTTAATTTTTTTGTCGCTTTTTCATTGGCTCCTTTGTTTTATAATTTGGGTATTATTATTGGGCTTTTGTTTTTTTTCCCAAAAATGGGGCTTTTGGGATTGGCTTGGGGGGTTGTTTTAGGGGCTGGGATGCATCTTTTAATTCAAGTGCCCCCTCTTTTAAGAATGGGATTTAGCCCACGGTTATTAATTGATTTTCGCTCATCTGAATTGCGGAAAATTTTTAAGCTAATGACACCACGCGTTTTTGGATCGGCCGCCTATCAATTAAATTTAGTAATACTTACTGCTATTGCCTCTATGTTGGCGGTTGGCTCTATCAAGATTTTTAATTTATCAAACAATCTTTATGGTGTGCCAGTGAGCTTGATTGGCGTGCCATTTGCGGCTGTTATTTTTCCAATTCTTTCCCGTTATGCGGCTGCTGGCAATAAAGATAAGTTTTTTAGCGCAATTTCGCCTGTATTGAGAAAAGTTATTTTATGCGTTGCGCCAGTAAGTTGCTTGATGTTTATTTTAAGAGCGCAAATCATTAGAATTTTATACGGCACGCAGTTAACTGCCTCTGGTTACTTCGGCTGGTGGGAAACTCGTTTGACGGCGGCTGCTTTGGGAATTTTTTCCTTGTCTATTTTTGCCGCTTGCTTGATTCCTCTTTTAGCTAGAGCGTTTTATGCTTTACATGACACCAAAACACCTGTAAAAATTGCTGTTTGGTCGGTTTTATTGAACTTGCTTTCAGCGTGGTTATTGGTGAAATTACTAGCAAGCCATCAAGCGATTGCTAATTTTTTCTCTTTTTTGTTTAAGCTAAAAGGCATAGATAATTTATCAATTTTAGCCTTGCCACTGGCCTTATCTTTCTCCACCATTATTCAATTTTTTTGGTTATCAAATAGTTTGCAAAGAAAAATAAATATTTCTGGCAAATCATTGTTTGATCGTTCTTTTATTATAAAAATTTTACTGGCTTGTTTGATAATGTCGGCAAGCGCTTATATTTTTTTGAGGGTAGGCGCAGCATTTTTAATTGTTAATACAGTTTTGGGCATATTTTTGCAGGCGTTTTTAACGGTTGTGTTTTCCGGAGCAGTTTACCTGACAACTTGTTGGCTATTGGGCGTTAAAGAGCCGATTATTTTATGCAAAGAGCTATTAACTTTTTTGAAAAAAAAGCTACAATTAAACTAACTCTCCGAGCCCCTAACATCACCATAAGTCCTACATTTTATTTTATGGAAAGAGATAATATGCGCAACTTTGTGATAATCAGTCACATCGATCATGGCAAGTCCACTTTAGCGGATAGGCTTTTAGAAATTACCGGCACAATCAGCAAGGATAAAATGAAAGAACAGTTTTTAGATTCAATGGCTTTAGAACGCGAAAAGGGGATTACTATAAAAATGCACCCAGTTCGCCTTAACTATCAAGCGGGAGGCAACAGTTATATCCTTAATTTAATTGATACTCCTGGCCACATTGATTTCTCGTATGAAATATCTCGAGCATTGGCTTGCGTAGAGGGCGCTTTATTACTGGTTGATGCGGTTAAGGGCATACAAGCTCAAACGCTTCATAATTTAAGCCAAGCGCAAAAGCAGGGCTTGATAATTATTGGCGCTGTTAATAAAATTGATTTACCTCAAGCTCGTGTTGAGCAAACTAGACAGGAATTAGCTGAAGTGCTTAATATTAATCCCGAGGAAATATTTTTAATTTCTGGCAAAACAGGCGAAAATGTTGAGACGCTTTTGCGAGCAGTTATTGAAAAAGTGCCTTGTCCCTTGGTATCGGATATCAATAAACCACTAAAGGCCTTGGTGTTTGATTCTAAATACGACCCTTTTTCGGGAGTGATAGCTTATGTGCGTGTTTTTGAGGGGAAGATAACTGCTGGAGATAAAATAACCTTTGTTCGGGCTGACTATCAATGTGAAAGTAAAGAGGTTGGTTATTTTATACCTCATCTTGTTGCTACGCCCTTTTTGGGGCCAGGCGACATTGGCTATATAAAAACTGGCATTAAAGTGCCAGCTAAAGTTAAAGTAGGCGAAACCATTACAGGAATTGCTGATATCGGATATCGTTATGAGGCGGGGGAACCCTTGGCTGGATATAAAGA
Source organism: Candidatus Gribaldobacteria bacterium (assembly GCA_026396705.1). Taxonomy (GTDB): domain Bacteria; phylum Patescibacteriota; class Minisyncoccia; order Minisyncoccales; family CG1-02-41-26; genus CG1-02-41-26. The sequence goes on along the minus strand of JAPLWE010000036.1, from coordinate 9,983 downwards.
GCCACAACCCGTTCTTTATTTAAGTTTGTTTCCTTATAATGCCGATGATTTTGACCGCCTTAAAGATAGTTTAGAAAAATTACGCTTAAGCGACCCAGCTTTAATTTTTGCCACTGATTCTAAAATGGCTTTAGGTAGAGGTTTTAAGGTAGGCTTTCTGGGTTCCTTGCACGCCGAGATTACTGTTCGACGCCTTAAGGCAGAATTTGACTTAGAATTGGTCACAACGGCGCCACAAGTTATTTTTAAGGTAATTACTAAAAACGGTCAGAGCTCAATGATTTCTTCGCCTTCGCTTTGGCCTGAAGAAACTGTTATTCAAGAAGCTAGTGAACCCTGGGTAAATTTAGAAATTATCACTCCTAATAATTATATCAGTCAGCTTTTTCCAATTCTGCAGAATTTTGATATTTCTTTGCAAGAAACGAAGTTTTTAACTATTCAGAAGTCAATTTTAATAGCGCAAGCTCCTTTAAGAGAAATTATTAGCGGTGATTTTTATGATAAAATGAAAACCATTACCGAGGGTTATGGCTCATTTAGCTTTGAACAGACGGGGTATCGTAGTAATGATCTAGTAAAACTTGATATTTTAATAGCTAATGAGCTTTGTGAGCCCTTTTCTAGAATTGTGCCAAAAGGAAAGGCTTATGAGATCAGCAGAAAGTTTTTACTAAAACTTAAAGATGTTTTACCTTCTCAGCAATTTTTAGTGAGCTTACAAGCAACAGTGGGTAGTAAAATAATAGCCCGCGAAAGTATTTCAGCTCGTCGTAAAGATGTTACTGCTCCGCTTTATGGAGGAGATGTTACTCGTAAAAGAAAGCTTTTGGATATCCAGAAAAAAGGCAAAAAAGAATTGCAAAGCAAGGGTCAAGTGAGAATCCCGCCTAAAGTTTTCTTAGAAATGCTCAAAGACTAATAATTAGAATAGTGGCCACAATAAAGAAGCTACCATAGAAAAAGCTATTAAAGAAATTAAAACAGCCCAGATTATTTTGAATATCTTTTTTGTTTTCATTTTTGTTATTTTGTGTTAATTTATTGTAATGCAAAAATCATTAAAATTCAAATCAAAACCACATAAAAAGTTTTATTGGGTCTTATTAGTTTTTGGCTTATCAGTTTTTGTGATTGGTTTGGTCTTTGGCAATATTGAATTAGCTCATAAAAGAAGCGCTCTTGAAAACAATTTGCGCGACTTAAAAAATAAGTTGGAAGTAGCCAGTAAAACAGCTAATCAGCCAGCCATAGAAAGCTCTCCTGATTATCTAGAAAAAATGGCCAGAGAACAATTAAATTTAATGAAGCCGGGAGAGAATGTTGTGGCCTTTCCCGAAAAATTAGAAGAAGAAGTTGATAAAACAGAAGGGCTTTTACAAAAAATCAAAGATAAGTTGAAGTAGTCGCGAGTGTGGTTCAGTGGCAGAATAATTCCTTCCCAAGGAATAGATGGGGGTTCGATTCCCCTCACTCGCTAAAGTTAGTTTTGATTATCTTGCCACCTTAGCTCAGTAGGCAGAGCAATCGCTTCGTAAGCGATGTGTCCCCGGTTCGATTCCGGGAGGTGGCTCTTTTTTTTCTTAACAAAAAGTGCTATATTTGATATGGTTACAAAAAGAAAGTTATGAAAAACTACACTGGACAACTGAACAATATCGCTAAAGAGCTCCAGACAATGGAGCAATATCTTTGACAAAGAACGCTTTGATTTTTTTACGAAAGAAATTGCCGATTTGAAAGAAATGCTTGATTTGGATTTAATTAAAACAGCCGAAGATAAAGAAAGCTTTTTAGTAAAAATTTATTCTTTAGAAGTAGAGTTGCGGGAGAATAAAAAGAGGATATTTTTAAGTGGTAAATATGATAAGTGTTCGGTTATTCTTACTATTAAGGCAGGCACTGGTGGCAGGGATGCGGAAGATTGGGTGACGCTTTTATTGAAAATGTATCAGAAGTATTGTGAAAGTAAGAATTGGCATTATCGGATTTTATCGCAAAATTTTGCCGAAGGTGGAGGCCCAGAGGGTAGAATTGGCATCAAAGAGGTATCATTGGCTATTGAAGGAGAGTTTGTTTATGGTTTTTTGAAGAGAGAAGCTGGCGCTCATCGTTTAGTGCGAATATCTCCTTTCTCAAATAAACAATTACGGCAAACTTCTTTTGCGCAGGTTGAAGTAATACCACAGATATCGGATAAAGAATATGATGCGGGCATCAAACCAGATGACTTAAAATTAGAAACATTCCGGTCAGCGGGGCATGGCGGGCAAAATGTTAATAAGCGAGAAACAGCTGTTAGGATAACTCATCTGCCAACTGGCTTGCAAGCGTCTTGCCAGGTAGAGCGGACGCAGGCCATGAACAGGAAAATTGCTTTGGCTGTATTGGTAGCTAAGATAGCAGCTAAACACGAAATAGCCAGAAGCCAAGAACTTAGCGCTGAACGCGACAAAACAAAGCTTCTAATAGATGGTGGTAAAAAACAAACAGCTGATTTCGGCCGACAAATTAGATCTTATGTGGTTCATCCTTATAAATTAGTTAAAGATCACCGAACTGGTTTAGAGACCTCTGATATTGATGGTGTTTTAAGCGGAAAAATTGATGATTTTTTAGAGGAAGAGTTAAAATTGTAAGTATTTTATATGATTCAATTTCAAAATGTTACTAAAATTTATAATAACTCCATTGAGCCTATTGTAGCGGTGCGAGATATCTCTTTTTCCATTAAAGAAGGTGAGTTTGTTTGTGTCGTAGGTAAATCCGGAGCTGGTAAGACAACTTTGATTAAGCTTTTGACTGGCCACGAGAAGCCTAGTGAAGGCCAAGTTTTTTTTAAAGAAGTAGATGTGCATAATATTCCTTCAAACACCTTACAGAAGATGCGCCGAAAAATAGGCGTTGTTTTTCAGGACTATAAATTATTGCACGGAAAAACAGTTTTTGAAAACTTAAGCTATGTTATGCAGGTTATCGGGATATCCGATACTGATATCAGGAGAGATGTAGAGCAGGTTTTGGACATTGTGGGTCTAGAATCAAGGGCTTGTAGCTTTCCGCAGGAATTATCTGGCGGTGAAAAGCAACGCTTGGCCATTGCTCGAGCTCTTATCCATCGGCCAGAGCTCATTGTGGCTGATGAACCAACTGGCAATTTGGATTTATACAATACTTATGAGGTGGTTAACTTATTAAAAAAAATCAGCCAGCTGGGCGCGACTATTATTTTAGCTACTCATGACAAAGAAATTGTTGATGGTTTAAAAAAGCGAGTAATTACTTTAGAACAAGGTAAAATTATTTCTGACGAAGCGCAAGGTAGATTTATTCTTTAATAATCAATAATTTAATAATTAATTATATGTGGTTAAATCTTAAAAGAATTATTCATTTAGCTTGGCAGAGCTTTAGTCGCAACAAGGGTTTAAGCTTTCAGGTGATTTTTATTATGGCGGTGGCTGTATTTTTTGTTGCCTCTTTTTTTGTGGCGCGAGGCATCGGCTTGACTTTATTAACTGAAATTGAAAAAAAGGTTGATATTTCTATTTATTTTAAGGCTGATATTTCCGAACAGGATATCTTAAAAGCTAGAGACCAAATTGCTTTATTTTCGGATAAAATTAAACGCATTGATTATGTCTCCTCAGATGAGGCTTTATCTCTTTTTAAGCAAGAGCATCAAGATGATCCCCTTTACTTAAACGCTTTGGACGAAATTGAGGTGAATCCTTTTTTATCTTCATTGAATGTTTATTCTGAAGATCCGGCTTATTATGCGAAAATTTCTGATTTTTTTAGCAATGAGGCTAATAAGGATATGATAGAAAAGATTTCTTATGAACAGCCTAAAAACAAACAGGCTGTTGAACGGTTATTTGCGATTTTAAGGGCTATTAGGATTATGGGCATAATAGTGGCAATTCTTTTGGGGCTTTTAGTGATTGTGATTACATCAAATATTATTAATCTTACTTTTGCGATTTTACAGGAGGAAATTGCTACCATGAAATTAGTGGGAGCCAGTAATTGGTTTGTGAGAGGGCCTTTTATAGCGCAAACTATTTTTTATGGTTTATTTGCCGTTTTAACAGTTGACCTCTTATCTGGGATAGGAATTTATTTTTTTAACTTAAAAGCTGGTAGCTGGCTTTTGGGTTTTAATGTTTTTGACTATTTTTTGCATAATTTTTTGCTTATTTTTGTCAGCCAATTAGCCTTTGTCTTGTTGCTTGGCGTAGCAGCAACCTTTTTGGTAATGCGTAAACGCTTAAAAGCGTAAGCATTGTCTAACCGATATGCGGGGTGGTGCAATGGTAGCACTTCACGCTCTGGACGTGGAAATCTAGGTTCGAATCCTAGCCCCGCAGCCATCTAATTCTCCCGCAAGGGAGTTTTTTATTGGTGGAAGTTATCCACAGGTTGAATAGCTATAGATGTAAGTTATAATTAATCTAGTTTAGATATCTTTTATCCAATATCGGATTACGATGACAAGCGAAGAAATCAAGACAAACAAATATATATCGCTCACCGAGGCCGCGGAAAAATATACTGAGTACTCTCAGGAATATTTAAGTTTGCGCGCTAGACAAGGCAAGCTTAAGGCGGTCAAGATTGGTCGCAACTGGCTCACCAAAAAAGAGTGGGTTGAGGAGTATATTGCTGTGTTCAATGGCAATGGCGAAGTTGGCGGGCATGCTTTATCCGATACAAAATCGTCAACGGAAATAATAGCCAATAGTTTGCGTCAAAAGAAATCAACTGCAACAGCTCTAAAGCTTTTTTCGTTGAGTGAGTTAGAAAATTATAGCGGTTATTCGCAAGAGTATCTAAGTTTGAGAGCTAGACAAGGCAAGCTTAAGGCGGTCAAGATTGGTCGCAACTGGTTGATTGCTAAAGAATGGATTGATGAATATAAAAACAATGTTGATAATAAGCAAAAAATTTCTCAAGTATTCGGCGCTTTCCTACAACAAAAAATTTTCTCGCCAGCAATTAATTTAAAAAATAATTTTTATTCTACTTTGCAACTACTTAAAAAGCAAAGCGCTGTTTTACTAGCTGCCACTATCTTAATTTTTTGTTCAGCTGGGTTAGTTTTTGGTTTCCCTTATATTAATGATTTACAACAGGCAGCTAAAAAAACAGCGCTTAAAAGTCTACAAAATGTCTATGAAGTATCAAAAGAAAAAGCGAATAATGATTTATCTTTTTTCGGCGAACAATTAAATACCACTACCAATGATTTTACTAGATTTTTAGGTGAGCAGAAATTTGCTTTGCAAGTTATTGCGCAAAATGAATTTCAAAATTTTATTTCATCTACTAGCAACTTTTTCCAAAAAGAAAAACAACTTGTTTACGCTGATTTAGTTGATACTATATTAGCTACAGAAAATATAGAAAATTATATTGAAGGAAAAGCAGGGGATTTTTCTCGGCATGATATAAACAAAATTATTGTTTCAATGGCTATGGTTCAAAAAGAGTTCAAAGAGGGGGTTTATCAATTTTTTGTTCATGTTAGTCAAGTGGCGCTTGATGAAGCTCCTAAAAATTATCAAGTAGTTAATTTTCTAAAAAAAGCGCCAGCAATTGGTAAATTATTTAAACAGTCATTTTTTGTTTTGCAAGATGTTGTGAGGGTTGAAATTAAAAATCGTCAATATGAATTAGAAAGAACTTTTCAAGAGTCTAAGTTAATATCAGATGGCTGGCGGGTAGATGTAGATTTTAATAAAGTTAAAGAGGTGATTGTCAATGAAGTTTATAATCAGTTAAGTATTTTTAATGATAAAAATTATGTTGTCAGTCAAGCTTTAGTTTTTGGAGAACAAGAAATTAATAAATTATTTGATCAAGCGGCAGTTGATTGCCAGAGATTCCTCGCCAAGGCTCGGAATGACATTTCTTTGAGTTTTTCAGCTTGGATTGAGCAATTAAACGCCACTGGTAAAATAGTTTTAGTAACAATAGATGGATTGCAAGCTAACATTGAAAATAAAGTAGGGAATTATTGGGCAGCTGGTCAAAATAATTGGCAAGATAATTGGCGAGCGGTTACTGCTGGAGTTAATCAGCGGGGCGATCAATTGGCAAATAACATTGATAATTTTAGCGCTAATTTATTAGAAAATGTTCAGCAGGGGATGGCTTGGCTAATGATTGGCTCTACTAATAAGGCTGATGAGTTTTCTTTAACTTTCTTCCAAAAGATTAAATTTTTTACCAGCTTAACTTCGCAGAGCTTGCGGGCTACCTCGCAAATTGCTTGGGATAGCGCTCAAATCAGTGGCAATGCTATCGGCGATAAAATTGTTGAAGGAATAGGGGATGCCGCGGGGGCTTTGCGTTCTCTTACATATAGTATATATAATCGAACAAGCGAAGGGCTGGCCAAGGGCTATGAATTTATTACTATGCCTTGGCGAGAAAAGGCAACTCAACAATTGGTTAAGACCGCTGTCGTGAATGCTCCAGTTGGTCAAATTATTCCCACAACCACTTCAGCAGCCGAAGAAATGATTGCTCAATTAACGCCAAAAGAATTAGCGCCCAAAGAAATAATCAGCGGGATAATTGAAAAAGGCGCTTTATCGCAAAATGCTAGCATAAATACAATTAGAGAAATCGCGCGAATTGATGAAAGCTCTCTTGTTTTAATCAGGTCCCAGATTGCTGAATTGCAAAGAAACGCCGCTAAAGCTGCTAGCGTTAATGACCTTGAAGAATTACGCAATTTATTAACTAAAATTCAAGCTACTCCGCCAATTTACTCAATAGTTTCTGCCGCTCCAGCTTACATTGGCTCAACTGGTTTGCAAATTAGCGGTGGAACTGATTTTAACACATTGGGGGTGAGCGGCTTGTCTGGTATTAGAGAATTATCAGTAGGTGGCTCTACAACACTTGGTAAAACCGACAGCGACTTTTTAACAGTTAACGCTTCTGCTGGATTTTTAGCTGATGTAACCTTTAATAAAGATGTTGATATCGCGGGCGATCTTACTCTCAATGGCCTGGTGTTTAATACAGCCAGCGGAGGGGCTATGGTTATTACTTCAACTTCTTCACCGCAACTAACAGTGGCTTACAACAGTTCTCATTATTTTACAACTAATGTTTCATCGGCTGGCGTTTCTACTCTTGCTTCCGTTGGCGTATTAAATCTGACGGGTAATGGGATTTCTATTAAAACCGATACTACTGGTGATATTTTATTGTCCTCGGCTAATAACCTCTTTGAAAAATTTGCCACCAGTTCGGCTTATACTTTATATCAAGGCGAAACAGCTCGCTTGGCTATAAATACCGCTGGTGATATTAGTTTAACTGGCAGCACCACCATTACTGGCAATACTGTAATTGTCGGCAATAGCACCACTACTGGCAATTCGGTTATTTCTGGTAATTTAATAGTTAGTGGCACTTCTACTTTAACTGTTACTTCTGCTAGCCAACTTGTTATCGCTGGTAATACTTATTTTTCTGCTCTGACTGCTGGATCAGTGCCGTTTGTTGGTAGCGGTGGATTATTGTCGCAAAATAATAGTAATCTTTTTTGGGATAGCGCTACCGCTCGGTTGGGCGTGGGCACTACCACTCCCATAGCCAAACTAACGGTTGAAGGCGATACTTATTTTATGGGGAACGCCACTACCACTGGTAATTTATTTGTGGGGGGCAGCTCGGTTGTTTTTGGCGCTTCTTCTTCCACTAATGTAATAGTCAATTCGGCGGTGGCTTCTAATCTTATACCTGATCAAAATGCATTGCGCAATTTGGGCTCGGCTGCTTATTTCTGGGATAATCTTTATATTGATAGCATTGTTGCTAATAATATGTCCGTTGCTTCTACAAGTATTGGGGGCACAAACAGCAATGATTTTGTTATTAATGCGGACAACGCCACGGCTGATACCGAAACAGCTAATTTAATTTTCTTTAGAGGCACTGTTGTGCCCAATGCCTTGCTAACTTGGGACAGCATAGCGGACAGATTTGATTTTAATCAGTCCATTTTAATGCAAAATGATTCTTCCACTACTACAGTGATTTCTTTAGATGTGCGAGGCAAGGCCGGTCAAATTGCTGATTTATTTAGAGTAGCTTCTTCCACCGAAACATCATTTTTTAACATTACTTCGGCTGGTTTAGTGGGCATTGGCACAAGCACTCCAACAGAAAAATTAGAAGTGGCAGGAAATATAAAACCAGAAACCAGCTTTGCCTATAATTTAGGCACAGTATCAATGGACACAACGCCCGATGTAACATTCAACGGGCTGGTTCAATTTGATTATCTGGGTTATTACAACTCTTTAGCCCATGGCGATTTTAACGGTGATGGCTATGAAGATGTTCTTGTCTCCGCAAAATTAGCTAAAGGGGGCGGTACTCAAAAAGGCCAAGCATATATTTTTTACGGCGGGCCAACTGGTCCCGATAACACAGCCGACATTACTTTTACCGGGGCAAACAATGGCGATTTATTAGGTACAGCGGTGGCTACTGGCGATGTAAACGGCGATGGATATATGGATGCTATTGTTTCAGCTTATGCTGCGGCTGGAGGAGGTTCTGCAAGAGGCCAAATATATGTTTACTACGGCGGGCCGGCAATGGACAATGTGGCTGATGTTGTTATAAATGGTTCAGCCGATGGGGATCAGCTTGCTCGCAGTTTAGCTGTTGCTGATGTTAATGGCGATGGTTATCAAGACATTATTGCTGGGGCTCTGGCGGAGTTTTTAATAGCGGGGGGGTAGAGATTTTTTACGGCGGGCCAAACGGGCCTAGTAATACAGCGAATGTGATTTTATCAGCAACCACTCCTGAAGTTGATGGTTACTTTGGAGATACTGTGGCAGCTGGGGATGTGAATGGCGATGGTTATGCTGATGTGGTTGTTGGGTCTTACCATGGAAATGGAGGTGGCATTGATAGCGGGCAAGTGTTTGTTTTTTATGGCACAGCGACCGGTCTTGATAATACAGCAGACCTTACTATTAATGGAGAAGTAGCTGATGATCATTTTGGCTCTGCTCTTTCATTGGCTGGGGATGTGAATGGCGATGGCTATACTGATATAATTGTTGGAGCACCTTACAAAAATTCAAATGCAGGCAAAGCATATATTTATTATGGTGGAGCAAGTATGAATAATACGGTTGATGTTGTTTTTTCTGGAGCAGCAGCTAAAGATTATTTGGGTGAAAGTGTTGCTGCAGCTGGGGATGTGAATGGTGATGGATTTGATGATGTTATTGTTGGTTCGCCAAGAAATAATCAATGGAGTATTTCAAATCCAGAATGTCGGGCAGGTCAAGCACATATTTATTATGGTGGAGCAAGTATGGACAACACAGCTGATATTTCATTTACAGATTATTTAGGCATTGATTCAGATTATTTATGCCTTGATTATTTTGGTAGAAGCGGATATAATGGTTGGAGCTAATGGAGCTTTTGTTGGTAATGAAAATGGGCATGGCCAGGCATATATTTATTATGGTTCTGGCTCTCGGTGGAAATCAGTTTTTGCTCAAAATTTTAATGCTAGCAGGGGAATGCAAATTGGAAGCTTAACTCTTGATCAATATAATTTAATCAACAATAGTTTTTTTGGAATATCTACTCCTAATTGGGAAATTGACCGAACTGGCAATGCTTCTTTCCAAAGTTTAATTTCGGCTGGCAATGTGGGTATTGGCACCTCTACCCCTTACACTAAATTAGATGTTTATGGTAGTTTTCAAGTTGGCACAAGCACTACCCCAACCCTTACTCCGTTGTTCATTGCTAATACTGGCACAGCTACAGTCGGCATTGGCACTTCTACTCCGTCAGCTAAGTTTGCTATTGCTGGAGTAGCGGGCGTTAATAGTTTAAACATTGCTTCTACTACTGGAGTTTCAATGTTGTCGCTTGATCAATATGGCAATTTGGGCGTGGGGAAAGCTTCGGCTAGTCGTAGGGTA
>JAPLWE010000010.1 GCA_026396705.1 Candidatus Gribaldobacteria bacterium | reverse complement strand
AGAAAACTTTTTTGCTGATCTCTGCTCTGAACGAGCAGGGCGGCGGGGTTTCGCTTCGGCTCGGGCGAGGCGGAATTCCCCCCACACCCCCCTTCCGCCTCGCCCTCGCTTGGGCTGGCGAAATTTTTTGCGGCGGGCTTATCTAACAAAGCGTCTCTGTGTCCTAGATAAATTTTGAATCAAAATTTTACCTTTTGCAACTTTTTCTGCAACCGCTTTTGCTTTATCGAGATTTGGCGTTGGAACTAGCAATTCTTTTTTCTTGTTGGTCTGAGTGTTCAATCGTCTTACAGCTTTTGCCAGCGATTTTTCCCCACTGCTTCTCTCAACTTCACGCGCGATTTTAGGGCTGCTTGCATCAAGGCGTCTGTTGCCTCGTATCGCCACCTCAGTCTTCGATCCACTTAATCCGCGAGTTTTTGCGTTTTTGTGTGATGATGTTTCTGCCATATTAGTCAAAGTTAATTTCAATTGGTTTTACATCCGGAATCCGTTCGACGCAGGAGGGCTCAAATTTATTATAAAGCGCAACCTCGGCTCCGTCTCGGTCAGCTTGTCCTGAAATGGCCGCCGCCCGAAAATAACATGTGTAATTAGCAAGATATTTTTGGCAACATTCATTTGTCTCGTTGCCCGAAAGATGTTGAGCAAGACGATTATTTAAGTCGTCTGCCTGCCCAACATAATAAACATAATACTTGTCATCGGTTCGGTTATAGTTTATTAGGCGATATACTCCAGCGATTGCCTTTATTCTATCAACCCCCGATTGTGTGAGCGGAATTCGCTCTGTCCATTTTAATTGCATAATTTTAATTAAATTAATAATTGTGGATAACCTTGACCTTGATTTTCTATTTTCTTTCTACTATACTTTATAGTATAGGAAATGAGTTAAAATAAGTCAAGTATATGGTAACCAAAAAGCAAAAAGAAGTCTTTGACTTCATAAAAATCTATTTAAGGAGTAACGGCTATGCCCCCTCTCTTGAAGAAATTCAGAGGAAATTTAAACTTGCCTCTGTTTCAACAGCTCATTTTTATGTCGCTAAATTAAAAAAAGCTGGATATTTAGAAAAAATAAAAAATAAAGCGCGAGCAATTAGTATCTCCGAAAAAGAGCCATTGGTAAAAATTCCTCTACTTGGAACTATTGCCGCAGGTGAACCGATTGAAGCAATTCGCCAAAATGAATTTATAGCAGTTGCCAAAACAAAATTGCCAAAAAATGGTGATTTCTACGCTTTGCGAGTAAGCGGGAATAGTATGATTGATGAAAACATAAAAGACGGCGATGTTGTTTTAGTTAAACAACAAGAAGTCGCCGAAAATGGGCAAAGAGTAGTCGCCTTAATAGATAATTACGAGGCGACACTGAAAAAATTTTTCAAAGAGCGTAATCAAATTCGGCTTCAACCGGCAAATAGTGCTTATGAGCCGATTATTATACGAAAAGATAGAGATATAAAAATTCAAGGAATTGTTATTGATGTTATACAAAACGAACTGCAACAAATAGAGGATTTTGCAACGACAACATCGTTAAAAAGAAATAAAACACTTCCGTTGAATAAAATAATTTTAGGCGACGCACTCGCAGAACTTAAAAAACTTCCCGATGAAAGTTGCGATGTTGTCGTTGTCGATCCGCCTTATAATATTGGCAAGGATTTTGGCAATAACATAGATAAAAGAGAATTAGGCGAATATGTTGCTTGGTGTAAGGAGTGGATAAATGAATGTATTCGTGTTATGAAGCCGAACGGAACAATGTTTATTTACGGATTTAGCGAAATTTTGGCTTATCTATCGGTTGAGATTCCGATAAATAAACGCTGGCTTATTTGGCATTATACAAACAAAAATGTTGCCTCTCTTAATTTTTGGCAAAGAAGCCACGAAGCGATTATTTGCGCATGGAAAAACAAGCCAGTTTTTAATAGAGATGAAGTTAGAGAACCATATACGGAAGGATTTTTAAATGGAGCGGCTGGTAAGATTAGAAAAGGAACTTTGGGCCGATTTAGTAAGGAGGGAAAGGAAACAATTTATCAAGCTCACGAGGGCGGAGCGTTGCCTCGCGATGTAATAAAAATACCAGCACTTGCGGGGGGAGCTGGCATGATAGAAAGGTGGTTTTTGTGTAAAACTTGCGATGATGTTTTTGAACCTATGGAATTAAAGAAGCATGAAAAGCACGAGATAATTAAGCACCCCACACAAAAACCTCTTGGAATATCCCGAAAACTCATTTTATCGGCTATGCCCAAAAAAGACGGCGTTGTTTTGGTGCCGTTTGTAGGAACTGGTTCGGAATGTGTCGCCGCCAAAGAATTAGGACAATCGTATATTGGTTTTGAAATAAATCCTGATTATATTCGTATCGCTGAAAAATTTTTGAGCAATACAAAATTTACGCCTAAATTACTTTAATTGATCTATTTCCTTTTTCTTTTTCTCAAAAGGAAATGGCGTAAAAATAACGAAGCCATTAGGAAAACGCTTTAATTCTTTATTGTCGCGAAATCGCGAATAAGGCAGTTTATACTCGCCGTCTTTTTTCTTTGGGTTTTTAAAATAATCATCGCTCGGCACTTCATATTTAATGTCGATAAACTCGCCTTTAATTTGATTTTTAGATTTTTTCTCTTGCCTTACTTCCCTGCTAAATGTTGCTTTTTTGACCTGATAATTAAGAATTTTGTTTTTATAGACGACTTGAAAATCAGCTCCTTGATGATCAAGCTCGGCGGACATTGCAACAGTTCCGTCGCCAAAAACTGATTCGGCAACATATCCGGCGTGGATTTGAGTAATAATACTTGCCCAAGTGCGATAAATTCTCGCTGGTAGTCCGCGATAAAAACAATCTTTGCACATTGTGATTTTTTGTCTAAACGATTCTATTTCATTTTTATACTTGTTCAGATATTCTTTATAAAAATCGTCGTAATTCAAAAATTTCTTTTGATCCCAATAAACTTGGTAAAGCATGGCGATTGCCTGTATTTCTTTTGGCAAATCCATTTCAACAAGTTTAATAGGCCTATACTTTTCACGATAAGCAATAAGATCAACTGACTGTAAAAATTTTTCAAATTTATTTAACAACATAAAGATTAAACAAAATAAGATACAGGTTTTTTATAAACTTCGGATAGTTTTTTAAGTTCGGCAACATCAAGCCGTCTTTCACCAGATTCAATTTTTGAAACATAAGATTGCGGTTTCCCAAGTTTATCGGCTACCGCCTGCTGTGAAAGCCCGACATCAGCCCTCGCCTGTTTTAGGCGATTTATGATTGCCTTATAATCCTTTGTATAAACTGATTTGCTCATACTGTTTGTAGTATATATCCTATTGTGGTATAATCCCAAAATGGGATTATGTGTTTTGGGAAGCTCCTTAACCTTTTCCGCGCTGGGAGGGTGGGGCAAGGAAAAGAATTGTAAGCCCGCCGCAAAAAATTTCGCCAGCCCAAGCGAGGGCGAGGCGGAAGGGGGGTGTGGGGGGAATTCCGCCTCGCCCGAGCCGAAGCGAAACCCCGCCGCCCTGCTCGTTCAGAGCAGAGATCAGCAAAAAAGTTTTCT
>JAPLWE010000035.1 GCA_026396705.1 Candidatus Gribaldobacteria bacterium | reverse complement strand
GCAAAAACGCTTCGTTGGGCGAGATGTATAATCAGCTCAACCAGCAAGGAGTGAGGGTGCCCAATGGCTTTGCTTTGACCGCTAGCTCTTATTGGTATTTTTTGAAGTTTAATCATTTGGACGAAAAGTTGGCGAAAGTTTATAGCCAATTTAACCGTCGCCGTTTGGTGAGCTTGGCCAAAACTGGCAAAGCCGCTCGCAGTTTAATATTGCAGGCTAAATTGCCACCTGATTTGGCGGGGCAAATTAGAGAATATTACCGAGAGCTTTCGCAAAACAGCGGCCGACCCAACATCACAGTGGCGGTGCGTTCATCAGCCACGGCCGAAGACCTCAAGGGTGCCAGCTTCGCGGGCGCTATGGAAACATATCTAAATATCACTGGCGAAGCTAATCTTTTATCGGCCATACAAAAATGTATTTCTTCTTTGTTCACTGATCGCTCTATCGCGTATCGGGAAGAAAAGGGTTTTGACCACTTGAAAATTGCTTTGTCAGTGGGCGTTTTGCAAATGGTTAGGTCGGATTTGGGTTCGTCGGGCATAATGTTTACCCTGGACACGGAAACTGGTTTCCGCAATATTGTTTTAATCAATAGTATTTACGGGGTGGGGGAAATGATTGTCAAGGGCCATATTACGCCGGATGAATTTATTGTTTTTAAGCCCGGCTTAAAAGATGGCTTTCGCTCTATCGTGGTTAAAAATTTAGGCCAAAAAAAACGCAAGTATATTTTCCGAGCAACCGGCGGACTTAAGGAAGCGCCTGTTTCGTTGAATGAACAAAAAAAGTTTTCTATTAATGATGACGATGTTTTAACTTTAGCTAAATGGGCAGTGAAAATCGAAGAGCATTATAATTTTCCGCAAGACATTGAATGGGCTAAAGACGGCAACACTGGCGAGCTCTTTATTTTGCAATCGCGGCCCGAAACCGTGGAAACTGAAAAAAAGGATTTTATGTTGCAAGAGTTTGTGATGCAAAACCCGCCTACTCCGCTTTTGAAAGGTATTGCCATTGGGGGCAAAGTGGCCAGTGGCAAGGCCAGAGTGATTAAGTCAGTGGCGCAATTGTCGCAGTTTGAACGAGGCGAAATTTTGATAACCAAAATGACCGACCCAGATTGGGTGCCAGCCATTCGCTTGGCCTCCGCGGTGATTACTGATGAGGGCTCTCGTGTGTGCCATGCCGCCATTGTTAGTCGGGAGTTGGGCATACCTTGTATAGTAGGCACGGGCAAGGCCAGCAAGGTTTTGAAAAACGGGCAAACGCTCACTGTGGATTGCTCTAGCGGTTTGGTGGGTAATGTTTTTCAAGGCAAGGTACCGTTTGAAATAAAAGAATATAACCTAAAAGAAATACCAGCTTTGCCGGTAAAAATTACAGTTAACATCGGCGAGCCCGGGATGGCTTTCAAAACATCATTCTTGCCGGTGGACGGAGTGGGCTTGGCTAGAGAAGAATTTATTATTGCGGAAAAAATTCGTGTTCACCCCTTGGCGTTATTTGATTATGAAAAATTAAAAATAAAAAGCAAGAAATTGAAAAATACAGCTGAAGGCCTCAAGCTAAAAAAAATTATCAAAAAAATTGATGAGATTACCGTGGAGCATCAAGACAAAAAAGAGTTTTTTGTGAAAGAATTGGCCGAAGGGGTAGGGCAAGTGGCCTCGGCCTTTTGGCCCAAGCCGGTTATTTTACGGTTTTCCGATTTCAAGACCAACGAATATCGAGCGCTGGTGGGAGGTGAATTATACGAACCGTTTGAAGAAAATCCGATGATTGGCTGGCGGGGGGCCTCTAGATATTATGATGAAAAATTCAAGCCAGCTTTTTTAATGGAATGCGAGGCTATTAAAAGAGTGAGAGATGTTTTTGGTTTGAAAAACTTAAAACTAATGATTCCGTTTTGCCGCACTATTGAGGAAGGCAAAAAAGTGATGGAAATTATGAAGCAAGCCGGGCTGGAGCGGGGGAGAGATGGTCTGGAAATTTTCGTAATGTGCGAAATTCCCAGCAATGTGATATTGGCTGAACAGTTTTTAGAGATATTTGATGGAATGAGCATTGGCAGTAATGACTTAACCCAGCTAACCTTGGGCTTGGATCGAGACAACGGCGGGCTTTCCTTTATCGGCAACGAAAACAATGAAGCGGTGAAAGAATTACTTAAAAAAGTAATTAAAATTTGCCGTGAAAAAGGTAAATATTGCGGCATTTGCGGCGACGCGCCTTCTTCGTTTCCTGATTTTGCGAATTTTTTGATGGACTGCGGCATTGAATCAATTTCTTTATCGCCGGACGCGGTTATTAAAACAATTCTACAGTTAAGCCAAAATAAAAATTAATATATGTTTGATGTTATTACATTTGGTTCATCAACCGGGGATGTTTTTATAAAGATGAAAGAAAAACTCGGCGCAGAAATTGCTAAGCAGTTTTGTTTTAATAGAGGCGACAAAGTGGAAACAGGGGAGTGGCAGATTTTTAGCGGGGGCGGGGGCGCCAATACTGCTTGCACCTTCGCCTTGCAAGGCCTAAAAATTGCTTATTGTGGAATGGTAGGCAATGATTATTTTGGCGAGCTTAATCAGCAGGATCTTAAAAATAGGGGAGTGGATTTGCGATTTTTTAATAAAGTAAATAACCGCCAAACCGCGCTTTCGGTTATTTTATCCTCGGGGCAAAACGACCGCTTGATTTTTGCTGGGCCGGGGGCTTGTCATTTTCAGACAGCCAAAAATATTGCTTGGTCTAAAATCAAAAAAACCAAATGGTTTTATATCGCTCCCTTGCATCATCAATCATGCAATTTATTAAAGCCTTTAGTTGATTTTGCGGTAGAGAATAAAATTAAAGTGGCCTTAAATCCCAGTGAGTTTCAAATAAAAAATAGCCAAGAGGAATTAAAACAAATTATAGCTAAAGTTGATGTTTTGTTGTTAAATTCTGATGAGGCGACTCTACTGGGTGAAGAAATTTATTCTGGTGGCGCAAAATTAGTGGTAGTTACTGAAGGCGAAAAAGGAGCGAAAATTTTTGATGGTAGCAATTATTACACGGCTGGCATTTTTCCCATTGAAGCGGTAGAAAGAACTGGGGCGGGGGATAGCTTTGGCAGTGGCTTGGTAGCTGGACTTTTATTAAAGAATGATATAAAATATGCTATTCGCTTAGCTATGGCCAATTCGGCTAGTTGCTTGAAAGAAGTAGGCGCAAAAAACGGGCTTTTGAGAAAAGGCGAGGTTGAAAAATGGCCGTTGCTGGATATTAAAAAAAGTTAAATTATGCAAATTAAAATTGACCAAACAAAATGTATAGGTTGTGGCACTTGTTGCGCGTTATGCCCTGATTTTTTTGACCTGGGCGACAACAACAAAGCTATTTTGAAAAAAACAGAAACTGAAAATATTGGTTGCGCCCGCGAGGCGGCCGAGGTTTGTCCAGCCCAGTGCATTGCAATAATTAATAATTAATAATTTTATGATTTCACTACAAGCAACAATTAGAGACAATAAAGAAAAAATAAACGCTTTACGCAAAAGCGGTATTATGCCAGCTGTTCTATATGGCGAGGGTATAGAAAGCGCTCCGATTAAGATGACTCTAAAAGACTTTCAAGAAGTTTTTAGCCAAGCAGGGGAGAGTTCCTTGGTTAGCTTGGAGGTGGCTGGCAAGAAATATGATGTGTTAATCCATCAGCTTGACCGCGATCCAGTAAGCGGCCAGATTATTCACGCTGATTTTTATCAGCCTTCAACCAAGAGAAAGGTGGTAGTGGAAGTGTCGCTGGTTTTTGAAGGAGAATCGTTGGCGGTTAAAGATCTTGATGGCACTTTGGTTAAAGAAATGCAGGAGGTTGAGGTGAAGGGTTTAGCTATTAGTTTGCCAAGAGAAATTGTAGTAGATATTACTTCGTTAAAAACTTTTAATGATCGTATTTGCATAGCTGATCTTAAAATGCCTGAAGGTGTTGAATGCTTAAAGCACCCCGAAGAAATTGTGGCCTTGGTTGTGCCACAAAAAGAAGAAAAAGAAACATCATCGGCGATAGATACTTTGGCAGAAGCGAGCGAAAAAGCCACGGAAGGCTCTGATGATTCCTCTAAATAATCACATGAAATTTTTTCAGCTAAAATTTTTTATGGCCACAGCTATTATTTTTTTAGCGGTGGCTTTTTGGTTTATTAAAGGAAATATTGTATCGGCGCAAAGCGATTTGGACGCTAAATGTCAGTGGGATAACATCACCCAAAACGAAAGCAAACTTTCGCAAAGTGATTTTCGTTTGTTATTGGAAGAATGTAAAAAATACTATGAAGACAAAAGCAGTCAGATAGAGGGAGATATCAAGCAAACCGCGCAAGAGAAAAAAACGCAAGCTAGCCAAATAGCCAACTTACAAGCCACTATAAAAAAAGTGAATAATCAAATAGCTCAAAGTAATTTGATTATCAAGGATTTAGGCGCGCAGATTTCCAATACTCAATCATCAATTGTTAAAACTGATCAACGCCTTACTGGGATTAAAGCTGAAATGGCTAATTTATTGAAATTGCGCGGCGAAGAAGATCGTCGATCTTGGCTAGAAATACTTTTAGCCGAAAAAAGTATGGCTAGTTTTTTTGATGGTGTAATGGCTTTAGATAATTTAAGCGCTAAAATTAGCGGGCTTTTGGGCAATATAAAAACACTTAAGGGAGACTTGGAAACCCAGAAGTCTGATATGAGCAGCGAGAAAAAAGAACAAGAAAATGTGGTAGTGATGCAGAAATTACAACAAAATGACAGCGCTAAGAAAAAACAGGAAGCGGAACGATTGCTTAAGCTCACTGAAAAAGAATATCAAAGTTATTTGCAAGCGCAAAATGACGCCAAAGATAAAGTAACTAAAATCGGCAATTTATTGTTTGAATTAGTAGAGGTGCCCGAGGGGGGCATTAAAGTAGAAGACGCTATTGTTATCGCCAAAGAAGCGGGCAAGCTCACTGGCACTAGAGCGGCTTTTGTGCTGGCTATTTTGTGGCAGGAAACAAGAATTGGCAAAGTGATGGGTGGTTGTTATCTACGAGAGATGGACACAGGGGCTGGTATTTATATCAAAAGTGGCAACAGAGCGCCCCGCACCATGAACCCAACCAGAGACGCGCCCATATTTTCACGGATTGTTTCTGATTTGAATAAAGCTAACCTTCTTAAGACAGATGTTTTTAACACACCGATTTCTTGTTGTATGATCAAAGATGGCAGTTATTTTGGCTGGGGCGGAGCCATGGGCCCGGCGCAATTTATTCCTTCTACTTGGGCTATTTATGAGGAAGCTGTAAAACAAAAAAGCGGCCGTAGCCTGGCCAACCCGTGGAACATTAGAGACGCTTTTTTAGCTAACGCTATTTTTTTGCAGGATTTAGGCGCTAAAAGTGGCGATGATACTAGAGAGATGCGAGCCGCTTTAAGATATTTTGGTTGCACTACTACTTGGTGTGAAGCAAATTACGGCCGTCCAGTGATGACGGTAGCCTCATGTTTTGAAAGTTATATCAGCAAAGGGTCAATGTCAACTACTTGCGAAAGCTTAATTTTTTAGCTTGACATTGTATTTTAATTTGATATAATATAACTACGACACTGACAGTCCGCATAAAATACGGACCAAAGTTGGGTGCTACAGAATAAGTCCCTTGCGAAAGGGGCTTTTTCTGTATACAATTTAATTGTGGATCTGGGCCCGTATTGTATGCGGTAACAAGTTGGTGTTAGCACCCAACGAAGCGGGTTCGAATCCCGCCGGGTCCACACCAAAAAACCTCTTTTTTACAAGAGATTTTTTGTTTAGAAAAATAAAATTATTTACAATCTGCGGGGCAGTTGCATTGGTTTTCGCCTTTACCACAAACTCCGTTGCCACAGGCAGTGCAAACCACATTTCTTGGCGTAGCCCCTAAGGCACACGTATTTTCTTGTCCATCGGCATAATAAGTATTTTGAGTATAAACCGCCTGAAGCCCTGCGCAACAAATATTTCTCGTATCATCGGGATTATAAAAAATGACACCTTCTTTACCGCAATTTGTTGTTGGCTGATTATTTGCGGGTTGGTTAACGACTACTGGGTTTGTTTCTGTTGGGGTTAGTTTTTGATAAACTATAACCCCAGACAAAGCCACAACGGCTATGAGCAAAACTATAATTAAAATTTTTTGCATAAATAATAAATATTTTAATTTTGTTTGGCCTTTAGTGTTTGTCAACACCGAGTGTTGACAGCTTTTCCACGATATCGTCGAGTTTGCCTTTCATTATTTTTTCAATGTTGTGCCAGGATTTTTCTACACGGTGGTCGGTAACGCGGTCTTGGGGAAAATTATAAGTGCGTATTTTTTCCGAGCGGTCCATGGTGCCAATTTGCTCTCTTCTTTCTTGGGAAAGTTGGCTTTGGGCAGCGCTATTTTTTTGGTCAAAAAGTTTGGCTTGCAAAATAATTAGGGCCGCTCTTTTATTATCTTCCAAGCCTCTTTCTACTTGCGAGCAAACTATTAAACCGCTGGGTATATGGGTAAGGCGAATAGCGGTTTGCCGTTTGTTGACATTTTGACCACCCGGACCAGATGACCTAAAAAAATCCATTTTGATGTCAGCGGGGTTTATCGTAACATCGGTTTCAGGTGGCTTAATTAAAACAGCCACCGAAGCGGTAGAGGTATGAATACGATTGTTTTTTTCGGTTTTGGGCACTCTTTGCACCCGATGCACACCGGCTTCGTGTTTCATTTTTTCTAGCACGCCCTCTCCTTTTAATTCAAAAGTAATTTGCTTAAAGCCGTTCATATCCGAAGAGTTGGAATCTAAAATAAAACAGCGCCAGCCTTGTATTTGGGCGTATTTGCTATACATTTCAAAGAGGTCGCGAGCGAAGATAGAGGCTTCATCTCCCCCGGCTCCCGCGCGAATTTCCATAATAACAGAATCGCTCATATATAATTATACCTTTTTCTTGGAGACTTTTTTCTTTTTAGGCGCTACTTCTTTTTTAGCTACTTTTTGTCTGAATTTTTCTACTCGACCGGCTTTGTCAATAAATTTATCTTTGCCGGTGTAGAAAGGATGGCATTTGGAACAAACTTCGGTTTCAAGGAAATCCTTGGTTGAACCAATTTCAAAAACATTGCCACAAGCGCAACGCACCTGGGCCTTAGCGTGATATTGAGGATGAATTTTGTCTTTCATATTGTTTTTTTTTAGATATTTTGGTATTATAGTTTATTGTTCAGAAAAAGCAAGTAATCATTATACATTATTTAATTTATGACTATATCAGACAAAAACGCTAAAGATTTAGAATTAGAAGAGGAAGTTGTTGAGCAAACCATTGTTGAAGAAGATAATCCTCAAGTAGAAGAGCTAGCCATGGCGGGAGCGCATTTGGGGCATCGAGCTTCCAAGCTACACCCAAGAATGAAGCCCTTTGTGGTTGGCTTGCGCAATACTATCCATGTAATTGATTTAGCGGCCACTGCTAAATATCTGGAAGTAGCTTTGGCTTATATTGCTCAATTGCAAAAAGAAGGCAAAGATTTGATGATAGTTGGCACCAAACCACCTTTAAGGTTACTGGTCAAACAAATAGCTGAAGAGCTGGGTTTGTCTTATGTTATTGAACGTTGGATAGGTGGCACCTTTACTAACTTTGGAGTTATCCGTTTAAGAGTGAAGTATTATTTGGATTTACGGCAAAAAAGAGCTAGCGGAGAATTGGATAAATACACCAAAAAAGAAATGGCCCAATTTGAAAAAGAAATAGCCGACTTGACGAAAAAGTTTGAAGGCTTATCCAAAATGGAAAAACTGCCCGAAGCTATTTTTGTTTGCGATATAGTGCACGATAGCTTGGCTTTGAAAGAAGCCAAAGCAAAGGGTATTAAAACCATTGGCTTAATTGATACAAACGCCGATCCCTTGGCTGTGGATTATCCAATTCCAGCTAACGACGACGCCATTAGTTCGGTGAAGTATATGCTTGATAAAATAAAAGAAACAATCTTGGAAAATAAAATTAATAATCAATAATATGCCTGATATTAATTTACTCAAACAATTACGCGACGAAACTGGCATTTCTATGATGGAATGCAAAAAGGCTTTAGACGAGGCTAAAGATGACCTAAAGAGGGCCAAAGAAATTTTGCGCGAAAAAGGTAAAGAAATGGTTAAAGGCAGAGAAGGCCGAACTGCTGGCAAAGGCCTAATTGAAAGCTATGTGCACAGCGGTGGAAGAATTGGTGTTTTGTTGCAATTAAATTGCGAAACTGATTTTGTGGCTAAGTCCGAGGACTTTGTTAACTTAGCGCATGAGCTTTGCTTGCAAATAGCCGCTGCCAGACCGCTCTTTGTTAAGGCTAGTGATGTGGATGAAGATTTTTTGACCAGTGAAAAAAAGATTTATCAAAAACAATTTGAAGAATCAGGCAAGCCCAAAGATATTATGGATAAAATTATTCAGGGCAAGCTGGAAAAGTATCAACAAGAAGTTTCTCTTTTAAGTCAGCCCTGGGTGAAGGACCCATCTAAAAATATGCAAAACTTGGTAGAAGAAGTGCGCGCCAAAACTGGCGAAAATATTGAAGTGGCCAAGTTTGCCCGCTTTGAGATCTAAAGCTTTTATAGCTATGCTCAATTTAATTTTGCTTTGTTTGTTAATAGTCAGCTGTGGCGGAATGGTGTTTTTGGTAGCTCGCAAAATGCCTGTCTTAGCCTCGCTTTGTTCAACTGAAAGTGGCCAACAAGGAGATGGCGAGCAAATGCCAGCCGAGCCGTTTTTAGCTAAAGAAAAAGCCAAGCTTTTAGTTAGAAAAGTTTTAGTAATAAGCGCCCATAAAGCTATTTTCTTTTTGCGTTGGTTGGAAACAACTACTAAAAAGTCTTCGGAAAAAATGTGGAGATTTTATCATCGCCAACGCCATCAAAAAAATATGCAGGAAGACGCGGTTAAAAAACAAGAAGAAATCGCGCAAAATGCCGACTACTGGCACACTATTAGACGCACTCTGGTTGGCCGCAAAAAGAAAGAGAAAACCAAAAAAACAACAGATGGACTTTCGGAATAATTTATCGCCGGAGTAGCTCAATAGCAGAGCAACACTTTTGTAAAGTGAAGGCTGGGGGTGCAATTCCTCTCTCCGGCTCCATAATAAGAATGGGGTTAATTTCCCTGTTTTTTGTTACATAGGCATTGACAAGTAATTTTTTGTAAGTTAAACTTAAGATAATCTAAAGATAAACTTATGGAAAACATAATCACACTAAAAAATTTAAGGGAAAATATGCAAGAATATGCTCAAAAGGTTAAGGCAGGGTACGATTTTGTGGTATTTAAGAAATCCCAGCCGTTGTTTCGTATAGTTCCATTGAATGATGGATTGTGGGAGGAGGCAGTTGATTTTACTAAAATTCAAAAAGGGGGCGTTGATATTAATGAAATTCTAAGCAGGCTATAATTTTGATATGGATAAAATTAGCAAAGCCTTACAAAAATTAAGCGCTCAAGAGCAGAGAAAATTAAAAGATATTTTAACGAACATCAATAGGGGTGATTTCAACGAGCTAGATTTGAAAAAACTGAAAGCCAGAAAAGATATATTTAGAGTTCGGGCAGGAAAAATGCGAATTATTTTTTATAAAAAAGAGAGTTCTATTAAAATTTTATCTATTGAAAGAAGAAGCGATAAAACTTATAGGTGAATTTTGTTGGGGCGTTTTTTATTGGATAAGACTACCTCTTGACATTGTTATTATTGTAAGTAGAATTGAGAGTGTGTTGGTTCGTTCCAACTAAATATTTTTTATTGGTAATTGGTTTTTTTAAGTTGTTTCGCCTGTTGAGATTTAATTATTTCATAAGGCAACCGTTTTTATTTTTTTTGAGAGTTTGATCCTAGCTCAGGATGAACGTTGGCGGCGTGGATAAGGCATGCAAGTCGCGCGGATTGTAGTAATACAATTAGCGGCGAACGAGTTAGTAACACGTGGGAACTAACCTATAAGACTCGCATAATTCCGCGAAAGCGGAACTAATACGAGATAGTCTCTGTCTGTAAAAAGATAAGAGTAAAGGCGCAAGCCGCTTATAGATAGGCCCGCGGCCTATCAGCTTGTTGGTGGGGTAATGGCCTACCAAGGCGATGACGGGTAGGGGGCGTGAGAGCGCGTTCCCCAACGATAGCACTGCGACACGGGCTATACACCTACGGGTGGCTGCAGTCGAGAATCTTCGGCAATGGGCGCAAGCCTGACCGAGCGACGCCGCGTGCGGGAAGAAGATCTTAGGGTTGTAAACCGCTTTTATTAGGGAGGAACTTCGGTGACTGTACCTAATGAATAAGGGGGGGCTAATCACGTGCCAGCAGCAGCGGTAATACGTGACCCTCGAACGTTATCCGGATTTATTGGGCGTAAAGAGTCTTAAGGCGGTTAAGTAAGTCTTTGGTCAAATCTTCGGGGCTCAACCTCGAAACCGCCAGGGAAACTGCTTTTCTAGAGGACGTTAGAGGCCAGAGGAACGCACGGTGTAGGGGTGAAATCCGTTGATATCGTGCGGAACACCAAAAGCGAAGGCATCTGGCTGGGGCGATCCTGACGCTGAACGACGAAAGCTAGAGCAGAAAAAAGGATTAGATACCCTTGTATTTCTAGCTGTAAACGATGGACACTAGCTGGTGGAAGTATCGACCCTTTCACTGGCGAAGCTAACGCGTTAAGTGTCTCGCCTGGGAAGTACGATGGCAACATTAAAACTCAAAGGAATAGACGGGGATCTACACAAGCGGTGGATCACGTGGCTTAATTCGACGATAAGCGAAAACCTTACCAGGGTTTGACATGCTAGTGGAAATCTAACCGAAAGGTTGGACCCCGCAAGGCCGCTAGCACAGGTGTTGCATGGTTGTCATCAGCAGGTGCCGTGAGGTGCATCCTTAAATGGGGAAACCTGCGAAACCCCTGTTCTATGTTTTAATTGTCATAGAGGACTGCCAAGGTCAACTTGGAGGAAGGTGGGGACTACGCCAAATCAGCATGACCCTTACACCCTGGGCTGCACACGTGATACAATGGCCGGTACAATGGGCTGCGAAACCGTAAGGTGAAGCCAATCCCATCAAAACCGGTCCCAGTTCGGATTGAGGTCTGCAATTCGACCTCATGAAGCCGGAATCGCTAGTAATCGCAGATCAGCTACGCTGCGATGAATATGTCACTGGATCTTGTACTCACCGCCCGTCACGCCAGAGAAGTTGGGAACGCCCCAAAATCCGATTTATCGGGACAAAGGCGGGCTCAGTGACTAGGGCGAAGTCGTAACAAGGCACCGGTAGCGGAAGCTGTCGGTGGATCATTTCTATTACATTTTTGTCGATCAAAATTGAAGAGCGAGAATTCTCTTTTTAATTTTAGGGGTATTGGCCAAGGAGCCCACAAAATTTTGGCTCGAGGTTGCCTAAGGCGAAACAGCTTAAAGAAACCAATAAAAAATACCGAGGGCAGACCTCCCTTAAACTGAATATTATATTTATTCAAATTAGAGGAGGTCTGCCCTCGGTATTTTTTGTTTTACTTGAAAATTATTAGTTTTTTTGCTATGATTTTCTAATCTGGGCGTGTAGTTCAGTGGTAGAACGCCTTTCTGATAAAAAGGAGGTTGAAGGTCCGATTCCTTCCACGCCCACAAAAAAAACAAGGCGGGGTTTTCCCGCCTTGTTTTATAGGGCCCCGTAGCTCAGTTGGTAGAGCGCCTCATTTGCAATGAGGAGGTCAGCGGTTCGATCCCGCTCGGGTCCACTTTATTATTTTTTATGAAAATAGCAATTGTAGGTAGTTCAGTTTTCGCTAAACAGATGGTTGAATATCGAGGCCAATTGATGAAACTTGGCCACGAGGTTAATTTACATGAACATTACATTGCTCAAGCAAACGGCGAAATGAAAGATTTAATAGACCGCATGAATCAAGAACACGCTTCCGTTAAAAAGGAATATGATTACATTAGATACCATTATAATGAAATAGTTAATAGCGATGCCATTTTGGTTTTGAATTTTGATAAAAATGGCATAAAAAATTACATTGGCGGCAACACTCTTATGGAAATTGGTTTTGCCTACATTAATTACAAAAAGATTTTTTTATTAAATCCAATTCCTGAAATAAATTATAAAGAAGAAATTGAAGCAGTAGAACCAGTTATTATTAATGGAGATTTGTCGTTAATTAAATAAAAATAAATTAAAAACTATGGCAATAACTCATACTAAGCCAGAGGAAAACCAGCTAGCGCAAAGACCGAAAGTTGGTGTTGGCGTAATGATTCTGAAAGACGGTAAAATTTTACTTGGTAGGCGTAAGAGTTCGCATGGCGAGGGAGAGTTTGCTTTTCCTGGCGGGCATTTAGAATATATGGAATCATTCGCGGATTGCGCCAGGCGCGAAGTTAACGAAGAATGCGGAATTGAAATTGATAATATTCGTTTTCAATATCTGGCGAATTTAACTAAATACGCGCCAAAGCACTACACTCACATTGGCTTGGTGGCTGACTGGAAAGGCGGCGACCCAAAGGTTCTTGAGCCAGAAAAGTCTGAATCGTGGGGCTGGTATGATATTGATAATTTGCCTCAACCAATATTTGAAACGGGCAGGCTAGCTGTTCAAAGTTACAAAACAGGAAAGAATTACTTTGATATTTTAGATATAGTGGCGAATTAAGTTGGTTTGTGTTTTTCGCAAAATTGTACTAGAAGTAAAAATTAAGCTAATATCTATTGACATCAGAAACTTTTTTGATAAAATTGAGTAATACAATGTATTACAAAAAATATGCGTGAAATAATCAATCTATCATTGCCAAGAGCAATGGCTAAATCAGTTGACGATATTGTAAAAGAAGGTAGCTACGCAAGTAGAAGCGAATTTTTTCGCGAGCTTTTAAGAATGTGGATGGAGGGAAAGATCTTGAAAGAATTGGCTGTGAGCCAAAGAGAGATAGCAGTTGGGAAAGGTAAAATATTGAAATCTTTAAAAGATTTGAGGTAAATTGTTGCCTTATGATAATTCATTATTCAAGCAAGTTTGAGAGAGAGTATCATAAATTATCGTTGGCTGTCAAAAAGATTGCTGAAGAGAAAGAAGAAGTTTTTAGAGAAGATCCTTTTTCCCCACGCCTCAAAACCCATAAATTAAGTGGCAAGCTAAAAGATTTTTGGTCATTTTCTATTAATGATAAGCATAGAATTATTTTTGAGTTTACTAGTAAAACTGAAGTTTATTTTCATTCGGTAGGCGCCCATTCAATCTACGAATTATGGGATTAAATAAAATAAATTAAAAAATTAAAACTATGCTCAATACAATTTTAGTTATCGCGGGAGTTGTTGTTTTTATAATCTTCATTTCTATCAAGCAAATCAATCAGTATCAAAAGGGGATTAGGTTTTTGCTGGGCAAGTATACGGGCACTATGGAGCCGGGTTGGCGATTGGTTTTTCCGATTTTTCAGTCGTATAGAAAGGTGGACTTGCGGGTGAAGGCGGTGGATGTGCCCAACCAAGAGGCCATTACCAAAGATAATATTTCGGTTTCCGTGAACGCGGTTATTTATTACAAAGTTAAAAACGCTGACAAAGCGATTTTAGAGGTGGAAGATTTTTTCTACGCTATTTCGCAATTGGCTCAAACCACTATGCGCAACGCGGTGGGCCAGGTTGACCTTGACGACTTACTCTCGCAAAGAGATAGAGTTTCCAAAAACATCAGAGATATCATTGAAATTGCCGCTGAACCTTGGGGCATTGATGTTATCAATGTGGAGTTGAAAGATATTGTTTTGCCCGAAGAAATGAAAAGAATTATCGGCAAGCAAGCCGAGGCCGAAAGAGAAAAACGGTCAATTATTATTAAAGCCGAAGGCGAATTAATGGCCTCTGCCAACATGGCCAAGGCCGCCCAAATGCTCACCTCATCCGAGGGCGCTTTGCATCTGCGAACATTGCAAAGCATCATTGATATCAGCTCGGACAAATCAAACACTGTTGTGTTTGCTGTGCCACTTGAAATCCTGCGCGCTTTTGAAAGATCTGGTAAAAAATTACCAGAGGAAAAATGACATGGTTGTAAACCCAGAACGCTTTATGGGGTCGTCAAATAGCGAAAAAAGCTCTGAAGAAGAAGCTGATTTAAGCTATGGGCAAATAGTGGCTACTGCTGCTAGATATCTTGCAGGTAGGGAGAAAGAAGGACAGGATATTTTTGTTGAAAGAATAAAACAAGAGGAAACAAATCGGCGACATTCTGTGCTTGGGATAGAAAAGAACGATGATAACGACGCTGTCTGTCATAAAATAATAAATCGCTATCTGGAAATTCAAAACACTACAGCGAGTATCTCAAATATGCGAGAAGGGCGAACCTTTACAGGAGAAGGCCGATTATTATTAGAAAATAAAAATGTAAAAATTCAAATTAATGATGAAAAAAATTTAGCTGAAACAAATCAAGATGTTAAAAATTTAATTGAAATTATCAAAGAAGAGGCGGAAAAGTTTATCGTTAACGATTTATTTAAATGTATAATTGTTGTTAATGATAATTCTTTAAGTATAAGAATGGATCCTGGGCAGCACAAAGAATTTTTGGGGGCATTGCTATCCAATGATGAAAAAACTCCCAACACTCTTTTTTATAAACACACACCGTCTGGCTACGAAAAAGTCAATAAAGAGTCCAATAGAGCCGCCTATATCCAACAAATTACATCTGGGCAAATAAATGAAGAAACAAAAGAGATTTCCAGCTATCTTTTTATTTTTGAAAAGGACAAATTCCAACAAGAACTTAGGAAATATTTTCGGCTTTGCCAGTCAGTCAAAAATTTGGATTTTAGTCATATATTAGACCTACTGATTATTGATTTGCATAACCTCGCGATATCCCAATCCCATTTGGGATTAGGATCTTGCGAGGTTGCGTAAACCGCAAACGATTGAGAAGTACTGATGGTAATTAGCAAGGGAACCGCGAAAACGATC
>JAPLWE010000008.1:1420-1764 GCA_026396705.1 Candidatus Gribaldobacteria bacterium | reverse complement strand
CCGCCGTTTAAAAAAAATTTAAACCAAGAAGTTTCGGATATGGGCTGGGAGATTTATCCGGCTGGCATTGAACAAGTTTTAAAAAACTACGCTAAATTCAAGAAACCATTGTTTATTATGGAGAACGGTTTGGCTGACCAGAGCGACCTAAAAAGAGCCAAATTTATTACTGACCACCTGAAATATGTTCACCAAGCCATTGGCCAAGGCGTTGACGTGCGCGGTTATTTTTATTGGTCGCTCATGGACAATTTTGAATGGGCCGAAGGTTTTGGGCCGAAGTTCGGTTTGTATAGTGTTGACCGGAAAACTTTAGTCCGCGCGCCGCGGCTGAGCGCCAAAGC
>JAPLWE010000008.1:0-1386 GCA_026396705.1 Candidatus Gribaldobacteria bacterium | reverse complement strand
GCCAAAGCCTATAGTGAGATTTGTAAGAGTAATGAGGTAATAATTATCTAATTTAAACTTTATGAAACAAAAAATTACGTTGCTTCCAATTAAAAAAATTGTTGCCTTAATTATTTTCGCTGTCATAGCCGGGGGGATTCCCATGCTGTTTGCGGAAAGGGTACAGCTTGACGCGATAGATTCGCCATCGTTATCCTTAATTTTTACTTATGAAGTCATTGCGACTTAGCGTCTAATATGTTAAAATAAAAATATAAGCTAAAAATAAACAAAAATCCCATGCAAAAATCAAACAAAAAGAAATTTAACAAACTGCCCAAGAAATTATCATTTAAAGAATTCAAACTGCATTTTCTGCCTCATCTGTCTCTGCCCCGAGCGGGCATAATTCCTCCTCCGGAAAGGCTCCACTCTATTTTTAATTACATACTGTACCAATTGGATACCGGTTGCCAGTGGGAAAAAGTGCCGATTGCCGTTAATCCGGATAACGGCAAAAAAGAAATCCATTATACCAATCTGTGGCGTTGGTTCAACCGCTGGTCGGAAGACGGCAGTTTTGAAAAAGCGTTCATCGCCAGCGTCCAACTTTTAAAAGACAAAAACAAACTGAAATTCAACTGCATTAACGGCGACGGCAATAACAGCGTAGCTAAAAAAGGGGCGATAAAATAGGCTAT
Organism: Candidatus Gribaldobacteria bacterium; assembly: GCA_026396705.1. GTDB lineage: Bacteria > Patescibacteriota > Minisyncoccia > Minisyncoccales > CG1-02-41-26 > CG1-02-41-26. The sequence goes on along the minus strand of JAPLWE010000008.1, from coordinate 706 downwards.
TCCGGGCATAAACACCAAAAAGGGCAGAAAATTATCGGACTTACCGATAGCGTCGGAAACATTATTTCTCCAGTCGAGTGCCACGAAGTAAATCTGAACGACATTGTCTTGCTAAAGTGCAGCTTGGTTGATTTTCGGAAAATAGTCAAAGCCATTGATTTGGATATCGCGGGCAAGGTTTTCAATCTGGACACCGGATTTGATTCAAAGACTAACCGCAAGATCGTCTGGAATTTTGGTCTGAAGCCGAATATGCCGGAAAATCCCAGGAACAGAAACACCTTAAAACCGAAGAAAGGCCGGCCAAGATACTTTAACGGCAAAATATACCGGAAACGTTTTTCTGCGGAAAGAACCTTCGGCTGGGAAGATTCTTATCGGTCGCTGGTCATCAGATATGACAGAAAAGCTAGCAATTACAGAGGCAAAAAGCTGTTGGCCTACACTCTAATCAATTTAAGATACTTTTGTGCTAAGTCGCAATGACTTCTATATCATATCTATCAAAATATTCATTGTTTCCACTTGTATCAACATCTTTTATTTTAGTATTAAATAAATTAATAACTATTTCGGTAATTTTTTCATTATAATAGTTTCTTTTATTCAAAATTCTTAGTAAATATAGAAAATGAAAATCTTTGATATGATCTCTCAGTATTTCCAGGGATGCAAATTTCAAAATTTCTTCCGAATCAAAATAATT
>JAPLWE010000012.1:15638-16114 GCA_026396705.1 Candidatus Gribaldobacteria bacterium | reverse complement strand
TTTGAGAAATTTTCTCAAGCTCGCACTTCAGTATTATTGATTGGCCCGCTGGCGGCTCGGTTTAAGCAGTTTAAGGCGTCGCGGCCTGGCGGAGATAAAATTGGCTTGCGGCCGATTACCACTCATTTAGATGTTTTGGAAAAATTGGGCGTTGAAGTGAAAGAAGACGGCGATTTTTATTGTTTCAAAACTAAAAATTTAATCGGTCAAGAAATTGTTTTGCCTGAATTTAGCGTTACCGCCACCGAAAATTTATTGATGACTGCTTGCTTGGCCAAAGGTAAAACTATTATAAAATTAGCTGCTCAAGAGCCACATGTGCAATGCTTAGTGGATCAGTTGATTAAGATGGGGGCAAATATTAAGAAGGCTTGCGAAAATTGTTTTGTGGTTGAAGGCACGGGTGGCCAACTTTTAGGTGGCGTGGATCACGCAGTGATTGCCGATTATATTGAGGCAGGCACTTTTATTATTAT
>JAPLWE010000012.1:0-15624 GCA_026396705.1 Candidatus Gribaldobacteria bacterium | reverse complement strand
GGAAGTGCTGGTAAAAAACGCTGTGCCCGAATATCTGGATAGCTTTTTGGAGAGATTAGGGGCCACTGGGGCGCGTTTTCAGGTTATGGGCAATGATGTGAAAGTGTGGCCGGCAGATGCTTTAACGGCCATTCGCTTGCAGGCCTTGCCTTATCCCGGTTTCCCCACGGACTTGTTGCCCTTAATGGTGCCGGTGTTAACTCAAGCTAAAGGCAAGAGCTTAATTCACGACCCCTTATATGAAAATCGTTTGAACTATATCCACCAATTGCGCAAGATGGGCGCTGACATTGAAATGGTTGACCCGCACCGCGCGTTCGTGTTTGGGCCAACACCTTTAATGGGCGTAAGCATTGAATCTTGGGACATCCGAGCGGGCGCTTCTTTGCTAGTAGCAGGTTTACTGGCTAACGGCCAAACGACCATCAATAACATTGAGCAAATTGATCGGGGATATGAAAAGATAGAAGAACGGTTGCGAGGAATAGGAGCAGATATCAAACGCATGAGCGCTTAATCCATTTTAGATGAAAGCTTGTAGAGATCTGCCCTCTGCGGGCTTTTTTATTTTAGAAATTGTGCTATATTCTATTTATACTATATGTCATTTTTTACTAACCAATTAGCGATTGATTTGGGCACTTGCAACTGTCTGGTGTTTGTGCCAGGCAAGGGGATTGTTCTGAACGAACCTTCGGTGGTGGCGATTTCGCAACCCGGCAATGCTGTTTTAGCCGTGGGGGCTGAAGCCAAATCAATGATCGGTCGCACGCCTGACAATATTGTGGTTTATCGGCCGCTCAAAGACGGCGTGATTGCCGATTATCGGGTAACCCAAGCCATGATTCGCTATTTTATTAAAAAAACCCATAGTCGTTTTAATATTTTTAAGCCCGAGGTGCTTATCTCTATTCCGGTAGGCGCTACTTCCACCGAGCGTCGAGCCGTGATTGAAGCGGCCATTACTGCTGGAGCCAAAGCCGCCTATGTGGCCAAAGAGCCGATTTTATCAGCTATTGGGGCTGGCATACCCATTAACTCTTGCGAGGGCAATATGATTATTGATATTGGTGGGGGCACTTCGGAAATTGCGGTAATTTCTTTGGGTGGTATTGTCACAGCGCATTCTTTGCGGGTGGCGGGCGACAAAATGGATGAAAAGATCGCTGACTTTATTAAAAAAGAATACAACTTGGCCATTGGCAGCCAAACAGCCGAAGAGATTAAAATAAAAATCGGTCGGGCGTTTCCCATTAAAAAAGAAGAATTTTATGAGATAAGAGGCCGGGACTTGCCCAGTGGCTTACCACGCAATATTAAAGTTTCTTCTAACGAGGTGGCCAGAGCCGTGCAAGAAGTTTGCCTGGAAATTATTGAGGGCATTAAATTTATCTTAAAACAAACCCCGCCCGAACTATCAGCCGACATTATGAACAAGGGCATGATTTTGGCTGGCGGCGGGGGATTGTTGCGTGGCCTGGACCAGATGATTGCTAAAGCCACGGGCGTGCCTTGTTTTGTGGCCGAGGAGGCTTTATTGTGCGTGGCCAAGGGCACAGGTGTGGTGCTAGAAAATTTAGATGTTTACAAAAAAAGCGTCATGTCGCAAAAGTAATAATGCTAATAGGACACCAAATACAATGGGGTTTTTTGAAAAAAATAACAGCGAGCGGGCAAGCGCCACACGCTTTGCTTTTTTCTGGGCAAAATAATTTAGGCAAAAAAAAAGTAGCTTTAGAATTTATTAAATTGCTTAATTGCCAAAATAAACAAGGCGATGAGCTATGTGGGCAATGTTTTTCTTGTGTTAATTTTGAAAATCAAAGGCACCCGGATTTGTTAGTGATTAACCCTAACTCTAAAGAAATTAAAATTGACCAGATTAGAGATTTGCAAAAGTTTTTAAGTTATAGCAATCAGATGGCCGAAATTAAAGCGGTCATTATTGACGAGGCGCATTCTCTTAATCAAGAAGCGCAAAGTTGTTTATTGAAATGCTTGGAAGAACCATCGTTCGGAGCGATGATTATTTTAATCACTAGCCAACCCGAAGAGCTTTTTGCTACTATTCGTTCTCGTTGTGAAGAAATTAAATTTTATCCTTTAGCCAAAGAGGTTATTAAAGAGGGGTTATTTGCGCAACAGAATAATTTGCGTTTAGCTGAAATTATTGATTTAGCTGATGGCCGGCCGGGTTTGGCCATTTCTTTTTTGGCTGACAATAAATTGATAGAAAATCGTTTGGCTGATTTTAAGATGGCCGATCATCTACTTAAAAGCGGTTTAACCGAACGAATGATTTTGATAAAAGATTATTATTTGGCTTTAAGTAAAAATAGTCAGGACGATGAAGAAATTTCCATTGATAATAGTGAAGTTTTTCAGGCGATCAATCAATTTTTAGAAAACCTGCTTATTTTTTTGCGCAATTTATTGAAAAAATGTTTAGCCACTGGTCAGAGCAGTGAGATTTTGACTAAACTTATTCAGAATTTAAGGCAAACCGAGGATTTGAAATTTTTGTTAATAAACAGTAATATAAATAAAAGGTTATTGTTAGAAAATTTAGTTATTAATTTATGACCTATCAAGAAATTATTGAAAAAATTAAGGGCGAGTTGCAAAAAGCAGTAGACGATTTTAAGGCCGAAACAATGAAGCTGCGCTCTAACAGGTTATCGCCAGCTTTATTAGAAGACGTTGAGGCTAATTGTTTTGGCTCGTTTTTGCCAATGAAACAATTGGGAGCTATTACCAATGCTAGTCCTCGAGAGTTAATGGTGGAATTATGGGATAAAAGTTATGTTGAGGGTGTGGTCAAGGCCGTGGAGCAAGCCGAATTAAATTTAGGGGTAAGGATTAACGACAAAACTATTTATTTTTCCGCCCCGCCACTTATTGAAGAAACTCGCTTAAATGTTATTAAGCAATTAGATAAAATAAAAGAAGAAGCTTTTCAAGGAGTGCGACGATTAAGAGATAAGGCTTGGAAAGATTTGCAAGATGCTTGTGTTAGTGGCGAATTAAGAGAAGATGATAAATTTAAGGGTCGGGATAAACTTGATGAAACAACCCGTGATTATCGCGAAAAAATCGAAGAGATAGCCAAGCGAAAAGAGGAAGAAATAAAGGGATAATTTTATGATTTTAACTATTATTATTGTTCTGTTTAGTTTAGTTTTATTGACCGCCCTGCACGAGCTGGGACATTTTTTGTTAGCGCGAAAGTTTGGGGTAAGGGTGGAGGAATTTGGCATTGGCTACCCACCTCGTATTTTCGGTAAAAAATTTGGCCAAACAATTTATTCGCTGAACTTATTGCCCTTTGGCGCTTTTGTGCGGATTTTGGGCGACGAAGAAACAGATAACAGTCAAGAAAGTTTTTCGCAAAAAACTTTATGGCAAAGAGCTTTGATTTTGGTGGGTGGGGTGGTTTCTTTTTGGCTAGTTGCTGTTGTTATTTTCACTATAATCATTGGGGTGGGGGGCATACCCACGGCGGTTGACGATAATTTCGCGCAAGCCGGAGCAAATCCTTTTATCCAAATTTTACAAGTTGCCCCTAAATCGCCCGCTGACTTGGCTGGCATTAAGCCAGGCGATAAAATAATAAACTTAAGATTTGCTAGCGAAGATTTACAATCTGGAAAAGTAGGGGAGGCGCAAGGATTCATTGCTAGCCATAAGGGTGAAAGCATTTCTTTATTGCTGAAGAGGGGAGATGACAAAGAAATAGAGGTCGCTGTTGTGCCCCGGGTTGATCCACCTATGGGCGAGGGGGCTTTGGGTATAGCGATGGCTCGAGTGGTTTTAACAAAAACCGCTTGGTATAAAGCGCCCTATAAAGGCGTGGAAATTACTATTGCGCAAACTAAAAATATCCCCTTAACTTTAGTTAAAGCCATTAAGAGTAAAATGCAAGGCGAGAAACGCAATGATTTACAATTTGTCGGGCCGATTGGCTTGGGCCAGATTATGGGGCAGGCCTTGGGCCAGGGCTGGGGCAACTTTTTAATGCTCATAGCCATGATTTCTATTTGGATGGCCTTGTTTAACTTGTTGCCCATTCCAGCCTTGGACGGCGGACGGCTATTGTTTTTGGGTATTGAACTGGTGCGGCGCAAACCCGTCAACCCAATTATAGAAAAAAGAATCACCGCCGTGTTTTTCTTCATTATGATTGGCTTAATGGCTTTGGTAAGCATTAAAGATATCATAAAGCTTTTTTAGTTTGCTTTTTATTTATTTTTAGATAAGATATAGAATATGTTTAAGAAAATTCTGCGATATTTTAGCGAGGACATTGCCATTGATTTGGGCACGGCCAATTCGGCGGTGTATGTGAGGGGGCAGGGCATTGTTATCAACGAGCCGTCAGTGGTGGCTTTGAATACCAAAACCGGCCAGATTTTGGCGGTGGGCGAGGAAGCCAAAAAAATGGTTGGCCGAACGCCCTCTCATATTCAGGCAGTTAGGCCTTTGGTTAGGGGGGTGGTTTCTGATTTTGAAGTAACCGAGCAAATGCTTCGTTATTTTATTGAAAAAGCTCATCATAAAAAGTTTATTTCGCTTTCCTGGCCGCGGATTATTGTGGGTATTCCCTCAAGAGTAACCGAAGTGGAAAAAAAAGCAGTAGAGGATGCTGCCAAAAATGCTGGAGCCAGAGAAGTGTTTTTAATTGAAGAGCCGGTGGCCGCGGCCATTGGCGCCAGATTGCCTATTCAAGAAGCCAAAGGCACTTTTATCATTGACATTGGAGGGGGCACCACTGACATTGCGGTAATTTCTTTGGGTGGCATTGTTACTTCGCAAAGTTTAAGCATTGCGGGCGATAAACTTTCTGATGACATTGTGCAATATGTTCAGCAAAAATACCAGCTGTTAATTGGCGAGCGCACGGCCGAAGAAGCTAAAATAAGCATTGGTTGCGCAGTGCCGTTAAAGGAAAAAAAGGAATTTAGATTGAGGGGTCGTAATTTGGTGAGCGGTTTGCCCGAAGAAGTGATTGTTGATTCAGAGGACATTAGAAAGGCTATGGAAAAATCGCTTAATACTATAATGGAAGCGGTCAAAGATATTATTGAGCAAACTCCGCCTGAATTATTAGCGGACATTATGGGCAGTGGCATTTATTTGGTGGGCGGGGGCGCTTTGTTGGCTGGTTTGGATGTTTTGCTTTCAGCGGCTACCAGAATGAAAGTGAAAATTATCGAAGATCCGCTTACGGCGGTAGTGCGAGGCGGAGGTATTGTGCTGGAAAACTTAGACACTTTGCGGGAGGTTTTAGCCGACACCAGCTCGGGTATGACTATAAAATAATTATGATTGATAAAAAATTAGTGGAAAATGTGGCTCGTTTGGCGCGCTTGGAGCTTTCAGATAATGAAAAAACTAAAATACAGCGAGATCTCTCGGCTATTTTGGACTATGTAACTTTGCTTAATGAAGTTGAAGTTAGCGATGTTAAACCTTTTTATGAAAACACAGCGTTGTTTAATGTAACCAGAATAGATGACATAGCTATTGACAGCGAGCTAACTGCTCAAAAAATTATTGAGCAATTTCCACGAGAGGATAATTCATACTTGAAAGTTAAAGCTATTTTGTAATTTGTAATATGGAACTCCATCAGTTTTCTATCAAGCAAATTCATCAGCATCTTTTGCAAAAAGATTTTTCAGCTCACGAGTTGACCGAGCATTATTTGGGGATAATTAAAAAAGAAGAATCTAAGATAGGTGCTTTTCTTTTGGTGAGCGATAATTTGGCTTTAGAGCAGGCGGATGTTATTGATGAAAAGATTAATCAAGGTCAGGAGATAAGCTGGCTTGCGGGCGCGCCGTGCGCCATTAAAGATGCCATCTTGGTGGAAGGGCAAAAGTGCACAGCTGGTTCGCGTATTTTAGAAAATTATTTGGCTCCCTATGACGCCACTGCGGTGGCTAAGCTTAAAAAACAAGGAGCGATTATTTTGGGTAAAACTAATCTTGATGAGTTTGCCATGGGATCTTCTACCGAGCATTCAGCTTTTCAGATTACCAGAAACCCTCACGACTTAGCCAGAGTGCCTGGAGGCACTTCAGGGGGTTCTGCTAGCGCTGTGGCAGCCAATGAGTGCGTTTTTGCCTTGGGCTCGGACACTGGTGGCTCTATTCGCCAGCCTGCCAGTTTTTGCGGGGTAGTTGGCTTAAAGCCAACCTATGGAGCTGTTTCTAGATACGGTTTAATAGCTCACGCTTCATCATTAGATCAAATTGGGCCTTTGGCCAAAACCGTAGAGGATTGTCAGATTATTTTTGATGCCATTAAAGGTAAAGATGAACACGATGCCACTTCAGTCGAGGCGGAAAACTCCTCTGTTAATGTTGACTTGAAAAATGTTAAAATAGGTATACCAAAAGAATATTTTGGCGAGGGCTTGGAAAAAGAAACTAGATCTATAATTGAGGGGGTTATTAAAAAAGCTGAAAAAGCTGGGGCAAAAATTCAAGAAATTTCCTTGCCACATTCCAAATACGCTTTGGCTTGTTATTACCTGGTATCTACCTCGGAAGCCAGCGCCAATTTAGCGCGGTTTGACGGTATTAAATACGGCATGAGCTGCGAGGCCAATGACTTAGCTGAAGTATATCTAAAAAGCCGCGGCCATGGTTTTGGCTCGGAGGTGAAGCGCAGGATTATGTTGGGCACTTTTGCTTTGTCGTCGGGGTATTATGACGCTTTTTACGCTAAAGCTCAAAAGGTGCGCACTATGATAAAACAAGATTTTGATAAGGCTTTTGAGCAAGTTGATTTTATTTTTACGCCAGTTTCGCCATTTCCAGCCTTTAAGATCGGCGAGAAAATTGACGATCCTTTGAAAATGTATCTTTCAGACATTTTAACTGTGCCAATTAGCTTGGCGGGTGTGCCAGCCTTATCTCTGCCGGTTGGCCAAGATGGCCATTTGCCGGTGGGTTTGCAAATTATTAGCCGACCATTCAATGAAAAAGGAATTTTTCAAATTAGCCAGCAATTAGAAAAAATTTTATAACCATCTCATATTATTATGGCGCCTGATTTTCTTAACACAACTGAATTGAACGCAGTAGGTGGGGGAGTAAAAAATGTTTTACGCATTTTGCTGTCTTCGGATTTGCAACGCCAGCTTTGGCCTTTGCAGATTGTTTTTGTTATTTTAGCCATTTTTTTCATCTGGATGACTGTTTATTATTCTTTGAAAACATCTTATTGGGATAATAGATTTTTAGGAGACGCTAAAAACTTTTTATTTCCTAAGTTTTTTGAGCGCAAAAGCCAAACAAGGCGCTGGCAGAAAATTCAAGACGGTTTGGAAACAAATCATCAAGATCACTGGAAATTATCTTTAATTGATGGAGCCACTTTTCTGGATGAGTCGCTCAAAAGCGCCGGGTTTGGCGGAGCTAATTTAGAAGAGCGTTTACAAAAAGTAGCTGTTGAAGATTTATCAAACTTAACCGCCTTAAGAAACGCTCAAAAAGTTTGTTCGGATGTGGTGCACGACCCCAACTATCATTTAACCAAATCAATGGCCAAAGATGTTATTGATCAATTTGGCCAGGCTCTAGCTGAGCTGGGAGTTTTGTAAAGAATAGAGGTCGCCCCCCATTAAAGAAGTTGCTTTTTGTAACTTTTTTAGTTAGAATAGTAATGCGGGGTGGACTAATAGTAGGTTATCAGGCTCATAAGTTAATCTTGTGACCCGGAGTGGCAACATTCCGTGGAAAACTTCCGAAATTGCTGGAAAGCCGTGAGAGCCCTTTTCGCAACAACATCATCCGAAAGGATAAGTGTGATTGCTTGAAAAGAAAGGGGATTTGGTAATCAGCAGCCAAGCCAAGCGTGTGATATTTTGACGCGCTGGGAAGGTTCAGAGACTATAATGGAAGCATCCATCGCCCTATAAGGGCCAGGGATGATGGGATAGTCCATTCCTTTTGGAAACAAAAGGTAGGCAAAGAACCTGGAGATTCCGGTGCAATTCCGGGCCCCGCGACAAAGATGTTTTTGTAATTTGCAACATTATCGAACCACTGGTATAATACAATATAAATACTATACCCTTGGTTTATGGCAAAATTTCAAGAAAAAATAAAAGCCCAAGAGTTGCGTCGGCAAGGGGAAAGCATTAAGCAGATTGCGAAACAGCTGAAAGTTTCAAAATCTAGCGCAAGTCTTTGGTGCAAAAATATTGTTTTAACGAAAGAACAGATTGCTATGTTGCAAGAGAGAATGGCAAATAAATCTTATGAGGGGAGAATGAAAGGGGCAAGGGTTCAACATGAAAGACGGCTCATAGAGATAAATACATTAAAAAAAGAAGGGGTGGCGCTAATCAAGCATTTTTCAAAAAATGATTTTTTGATAGCAGGAGCAGGTCTTTATTGGGGAGAGGGGGCTAAAAATGGATTAGCTCGTATTGTAAATTCTGATCCTAATGTAATTAGATTTATGATGAAGTGGTTTAGAGACATATTTGATATCCCAAAAAAGAATTTTACATTAAGAATATCGATAAATATAATTCATAAAGGCAGGACTGATATTGTAGAAAATTATTGGTCAAAATTTTTAAATATTCCTTTAACTCAGTTTACAAAAACATGTTTCATAAAAGCAAAAAGCAAAAAAATATATGAGAACTTTAATGATTATTACGGAGTGTTGACGATTACAGTTCAGAAAAGCGGAAATTTAAGACATAAAATATTGGGATTAATTGAAAAAATCAGCAGTGAGCCCTTTAATGCCGATGTAGCTTAATGGCAAAGCAGACGTTTCATAAGCGTCCGAAAGAGGTCCGATTCCTCTCATCGGCACTTGTTATTAATCATTAAATTATGCGGGTGTGGCCTAGTCAGGTCCGATTCCCACCCTTGGCACTTTGGTGATAATGAAATAAAAAATTTGGGGGCGTAGATCAATTGGTTAGATCACATCACTGTCACTGATGAGGTTGCCGGTTCGAGCCCGGTCGTCCCCGCCAATAAATTTTGTTACAATCAAAAAATGAGCGATAAGCCAGATACAACTTTGTTTATGCTTAGCTCTCTTGATGGAAAGATTTCCACTGGCGATGTTGATGTGATGGATGTTGATTCTGATTTTCGCAAGATAAAGGGAATTAGAGAGGGGATTCAGCAGTATTATGATCTTGAAAAAACAACGGATATGCATTTTTTGATTACGGGAAAAGTAATGACCAAAAAATGCGCCTCGTTGAATGTTAATAATAGAAAAGACGAACCGAATAAGCTTTCCGCTAATTGCATAATTATAGATGGAACTCATTTGAAAGAAAGCGGCGTTGCGTATCTATTAAAAAAGTTTAATTCCTTAACCGTCGTGACAGCTAATCAAAATCATCCAGCAAAAAAAGTTAAATCAGAAAATCTAAAAATAATCAGCTATAAAAATAAAATTAATTTTTTAGATTTATTCAAAAAATTAAAATCCGACTATGGTATCAAGCGCCTTACTGTTCAGTCTGGTAGCATGATGAATGCTACGCTTTTGAGAAACAATCTCATCAACCATATTTCGTTAGTGGTTGCCCCTTGTTTGATTGGCGGGAAAGATACTGCCAACTTGATTGGCGGAGAATCATTGCATAATCTAAAGGAGTTAAAATATGTTAAAGCATTGAAGCTTAGGCAATGTAATGTGCTAAAAAATTCGTATTTGCATTTGCGATACGATTTGGTGTTGACAAAGTGATTATTTTAGTTTATTATATAAGTAATTGGATCTCGTTGTTTTTTAGGGAATTAATGAGATGGTTACAAAACTATTTCGCAAAGGAATAGTTTCGCAACCACCTCATACTCATATTTAATTGAGGTGTTATACTAAAAAATTAAGAGACCTGTTCCGGTCGTTTTTTTATTATAAGAAATATTTATGGCCGGGTAATTAGAAAAGTTATGTATTCAAGAAATAGTTTTAATAGTAATAGTAGAAGTAGGGGTAATGCCCCCAGAAGGCCGCAAGCCAGGTCGTTTGGCTTTGGTGGCGGGGGAGGCAGAGCTACCGGGCGATATGGCAAGAAAGGCCCAATTGACCAGCATATTAATCCATTAAAGTTTGTTAACAAAGCTGTGATTGTTGAAGAGGCGGATTGTTTTGTGCCTGAACACAAATTTCAGGATTTTTGTATTGATGAGCGCTTAAAGCGCGCCATTACAGCCAAAGGGTATAGTTTGCCCACGCCGATTCAGGATAAAATTATCCCGCATATTCTGGCTGGAAAAGATGTGGTTGGGGTGGCCAATACTGGTACTGGTAAAACAGCCGCTTTTTTGGTGCCTCTTATCAATAAAGTTTTGCTTAATAAAAAAGAACAGGTGATTATTATGGCGCCAACTCGCGAGCTGGCCATTCAGATAGACCAAGAGCTCAAGCGGTTTGCTCGAGGTATGGGCATTTTCTCGGTATGTTGTGTTGGTGGAGCAAGTATTGGCCAGCAAATGTCAGGGTTGCGTTATCAAAATAATTTTATCATTGGCACACCTGGTCGCTTAAAGGATTTAATTAATCGTAAAGCATTACGCTTGGCTAACTTTAGCAATGTGGTGCTTGATGAGGCCGACAGAATGTTGGATATGGGGTTTATTGGCGATATGCGTATTATCTTGGCTGAAATGTCTAAAACTCGCCAGACCCTTTTGTTTTCAGCTACGATTTGTTCGGATATTGAAAAAGTTATTGGTGAGTTTCTTAAGTCGCCAGTGCGTATTTCAGTTAAAACAGGCGATACCCCCCAAAGCATTGACCAAGATGTTGTCAAGGTGGCTCATGGCCACGATAAAGTAGATGTGTTGGCTGACCTTTTAATTCAAAAAGAATTTAGCAAGGTGCTTATTTTCGGGCGAACCAAATTCGGAGTAGAAAAGCTTTCCAAGGTCTTAATTCAAAGAGGGCTTAAGGCCGAATCAATCCACAGCGATAAAAATCACTCCAAACGACAAAGCGCTCTTAATATGTTTAGAAGCAATCGCGTGCAAATTTTAGTGGCTACTGATGTGGCCGCTCGCGGGCTTGATATCGCTGACATCAGTCATGTGATTAGTTATGATTTACCCGCCACTTTTGACGATATTCATCGTATCGGCCGAACTGGTCGGGGCGATAAGCGCGGTAAGGCCCTAAATTTTATTGGCTAAGCGTGATTCAGTAAAAAATCAGCTCTATAAAAAGAGCTGTTTTTTGTTTGTTCCAAAAATTATGCCAATTTGCTATAATATAAGCAATCAAACTTAACTCGCTGAGTATGCCCAAGCTTAAAGATACCCCAAAGATTGACAGGCCTAGAGAAAAATTTTTAGCAAAAGGCCCCGATGCGCTTTCTAAAAGCGAACTTTTGGCTATTCTTATCGGAAGTGGCATAAAAGGGAAGAATGTAAAACAGCTTTCCGAGCAAATTATTAAAAAATACAGCAACACTTTTTTAGATTTAACAATTGCTGATTTGCTAGCAATCTCAGGAATTGGCAAGGCGAAAGCGTTGCAAATTATATCGTCGCTTGCTTTAGCAAGAAGATTTTATGATGAAAAAAAACCGCAGGAAAATTTAATTTTAACCGCAAAAGATGCGATTGCCTTAAATTTCGATTTGAAAGAAAAGAAAAAAGAATATTTAGTTTGTCTTTTTCTAAACGCAAGAAACGCCTTATTAAAAAAGGAAATAATATCAATCGGCACGCTTGATAAAAGCTTGATACACCCCAGAGAGATTTTTGGGCCAGCCGTAGAATTGCGTTCAGCTGGCATTATTTTGCTTCACAATCATCCTTCGGGCGACCCGTCGCCAAGCGAGCAGGATAAAGAAGTTTTTAATAAAATCATTGAAGCGGGGAAGATAATGGGCGTAAACATTCTTGATTTTATTATTATAGGAAATGAAAAAAATCATAGTTTTTTTGAATGCTTGCAGGGGGAAAATAAACAAGATTTTTATATTTCCGACGGGGTGCAATTTTCGTTTTTTGATTTATTGATAGATAAAAAAATAGAATATAGCAACCAAGAAGCGCTGTTGGCAAAAAAAATAAAAATAATAGATTTATTTGCGGGGATAGGCGGCATAAAAATTGGTTTTGAAAATGTTGGTTTTGAATGTGTTTTTTCAAACGACTTTGATAAGAATTGCAAAATTACTTATGATTTAAATTTTTCCGGCGATCAAAAAGCTCTAGTCCTTGGCGATATATTTAAAATTTCATCAGATATAATACCCGATTTCGATATTTTAACAGGAGGTTTCCCTTGCCAGCCTTTCTCGATTGCCGGGTACCAAAAAGGGTTTTCAGACGACGGCAGAGGCAATTTATTTTTTGAGATCATTAGAATATTAAAAGACAAAAAGCCAAAAGCATTTTTGCTTGAAAATGTAAAAAATCTTAAAACACACGACAATAGCAGTACAATAAAAGTTATTTACAGCGAACTGCAAAAACTCGGCTATTATGTCGTTGATAAAGTGTTGAACACTATGGAATACGGCAATATACCGCAGAACAGGGAGCGTATTTATATTGTCGGGTTTTTAGATCAAAAAGCATTTAGTAATTTTTCTTTTCCCGGCAAAATTCCTCTCGTAAAAACCATCAACGACTGCTTGGAAAAAAATATTGACGAAAAATATTATTATAATGGCAGTCCTCTTTTTGCAAGATTAAAAAAGGAAGTTGTCAGGCAAAATACCGTATACCAATGGCGGCGACAATATGTGCGGGAAAATAAAAATAATGTATGTCCGACACTGACAGCGAATATGGGAATGGGCGGGCATAATGTGCCGATAATAATTGATAATAAAGGAATACGCAAATTAACGCCGAGGGAATGCGCTAATTTTCAAGGATTTCCCAATAATTTTAAATTGCCGAATATTGCTGATTCAGCTCTTTATAAGCAGTTTGGCAACTCTGTTTCTGTCCCGGTAGTTGAGCGGGTCGCTGCAAACATTAAAAAAGCATTAACCTAAAAATATGATTTTCCTTCCCAACCAGCCAAAACAACAGCAAATAGAATATGAAAAATTTCTTAAAATTGCAGGTTGTCTTTCTAATTTATTTTCAGATTCGTCTGTTCCATATTTATATTACAGAATAGCGGAAAAGATTTTTTGCAAATCTTTTCGAGCGGAAGATTTATCAAGGAGCGATGTTTCGGCAGACGCAAAAAAGGATAAGCTCGGAATCGGCTTAAAAACATTTTTAGCCGGCAATTTAAAAACATATCAAAAAGTAGCAGAATTCAATAGCGACAGATCTTTGTATAAAAATTTAACCGACGAAAATCTTGTTTTGAAAATTGCAGAATTAAGAAACGCAAGAATAAATTTTACGGAAAAAGCCCATGGGTTGGAAAACTCCATTTATCATTGCGTATTAAGGGATAAGGGCAGATTTTTAATTTTTGAGGAGCCGATGAATAAAATTGAAATCGGCAAAATTAAAAATGTTAAAAAAAATAAAGGATCAATATCTTTTCAGGACGGTAAAGATGATTATTCGTTTTTAGTTTCTAAGAGTACATTGACTAAAAGGTTTATTACTGGATCAGCTTTACATGAATTTGATGTTGAAATTTTAAAGGATCCGCTTGCTGAACTTGAAAAATTATTGAATATTAAGGGGCTTGAATTTGAAAGCGGGGCTAAAATCAAACAAACTGTATTTTTGCCGCTTTACGGCAGAAAACAGACAGTTTTTGAAAAAAGCGGACTTAACCAGTGGAATGCGGGTGGAAGGCCGAGAGATCTTAATGAGGTTTATATCCCGATTCCATCAGAAATTCATCACAATTTCCCTAAATTCTTTCCAGACCGTGACACGCCTTTTACATTGAAATTGCCTGACGGCCGGCAAATGCAATCAAAAATTTGCCAAGACAACGGCAAAGCGCTGATGTCGTATTCGAATAGAGAGCTGGGCCAATGGATATTGCGCGATGTTTTGGGATTAAAAGAGGGAGAATTGCTTACTTATGATAAATTGCAAACAATAGGCATTGATTCAGTGAGAATAGATAAAATTTCAGATGATCAATTTGAAATTAATTTTTCCGCGACCGGGAGCTATGATAATTTTAAAGAGAATTTTAACCTGTAGAATATGGACATGTTTTCAAAGGAAAAAAGAAGCGAAATCATGTCAAAGATTAGGAGCAAGGACACGAAAATTGAAATTCTATTTAGAAAAGCCATTTGGAAAAAGGGCTTTAGATACAGAAAAAACAGCAGCAAGTATTTTGGCAAACCCGACCTCGTTTTGCCGAAATATAAAACCGTTATTTTTATAGATTCTTGTTTTTGGCATAATTGCCCGAAACACGGCTATTTGCCAAAAAGCAATCTAAAATATTGGCGGAGAAAAATTGAACGGAATAAGGAAAGAGACAAAGAGGTTTCAAAGTATTATAAAAAACAATGTTGGAAAATAATAAGAATTTGGGAACATAAAATAATAAAAGAAAAACAATTATTTCTAGTCGCAAAAAAGATTTTTGAAACAATAAACTAAAATTTGCTTCTAGAGATAAGAAAAACCCGCTGGTGGCGGGTTTTTTCTGTAGGTGTTGGCAAGTATTACATTTTTGATATACCGATAAATAAGATTGAGATGTAAGTAATAACAAAAATCATTATATCGAGTGGCTATTTGACTTTTATATTACCTTATATTATTATTGAAGAGTTGATATTATTAAATAATCATCATAAAATATGAATAAAGATACATTAGAATCAACAAATAAACTTTTGCGAGTAATAGTCGCCCTGCTTCTAAAACGGAAAGATGCAGACATGCTTACCTTGCGACAGCAGATTGAAATATTAAAGGATTTAGGGTTAAAACCGTTAGAAATTGCTGAAATACTTGGTCGAAGCAATATCTATATTAATAAAGAGCTTTTTGAGCTTAGGAAAAGTCAGAAGCAAAAATAATAATTTTATGGCAAAAGATAATCAAAAAAAAGAAAATATAACCGATGAATTGTTGCGAGATTTGTTGATTATCCAACTTGGATTGGCTGGTTTAACTCAGCACCAAATACGCGAAATTGTAGGGGTCGATATTCATCGTGTAAATCGTATTGTTAAGCACTTTAAGAAAATAGGTAAATAAAACTATGACAGAAAAAGTACTTGTGGAAGTTTCCAGAAAACTCAATGTTTTAATTGCTCTTTCCCTCCGTCAGTTGCTTGGAGAAAAAGAATTTTCAGGTAATGGAAAACGGAAGCAGGGCGTTGGTGAATTAGCCCGTTATCTCAATAATATGGGACTTGAGACTAAAGACATTGCGGAAATTACCGGCGCACCACTCCAAAGCGTTAGAACCCTTTTAACCCCAAAGAGAAGAAAATAAACAACACTAAATCAATTAATATGGCAAGGTTTACAAGAATCCAGGTTGCTCTGAAGATGGCAGAGGCAGGCATGATACCGGTTTTTTTCCACAGCGATCCGGAGATCTGCAAACAGGTTATATCAGCCTGTTATAAAGGTGGTGCGAAAGTATTTGAGTTTACCAACAGAGGCGGTTATGCTCATGTAATATTTGAAGAGATAAACAAATGGGCTGCTGTTGAATTTCCGG
>JAPLWE010000019.1 GCA_026396705.1 Candidatus Gribaldobacteria bacterium | reverse complement strand
GTCACCATCACCGTTATTTTTTGGCTAATTTCGGGAGCGGGCAGTTTAGCTAAGGGTAAAATAAACGACTGGTTCATCATTGAAACCGGTTGTTTAATATAGCCCCAATCACTCTCTGCTGTGGCCTGAAAATGCCAAAAGTATACCCCTATAACACCCACGATTATGACTAAAATCAGTGGGTATATTTTTCGGGTTAAAAACATACTACGCTCCCAATACTACCATAATTGGGGCCGAAAGTCAATAGTTTTAGCGCATTCTAAGGTATCGGCCAGTATAGCTTTGTTTATTGGCGGCGATGTCTTTGGGACTACCCTCAACCACCAAATAACCACCTTTATCAGCCGATTCCGGGCCCAGGTCCAAAACCCAATCAGCAGTGCGGATAAAATCAAGGTTATGCTCAACCACTAAAACCGTATTGCCCTTATCAACTAAAGCTCGTAGAACATAGAGAAGTTTATTAATATCGTCTGGATGAAGGCCAGTAGTTGGCTCATCCAAAATATACATTGTTTTACTAAAAGATTGTTTAGAAAGCTCGGTGGCCAGCTTAACCCTCTGCGCTTCCCCGCCCGACAAGGAAATAGCTGGCTGGCCAAGCCCAATATAACCTAAGCCAACCTCGGCCAATGTTTTTAATTTATTTTTTAAGGCTGGAAAATTGTCAAAAAACTTTAAGGCCTCCTCAACAGTCATCTCTAAAACATCGGCAATGTTTTTATCTTTGTATTTTATATCCAAGGTTTCTTGATTATAGCGATGGCCATGACACTCGCCACAAGGCACATAAACATCAGGCAAAAAATACATTTCTATCTTTTTAACGCCTTGGCCCTCGCAAGCCTCGCACCGTCCGCCTTTTACATTAAAACTAAATCGGCCCACCTGATAACCCCTTATTTTAGCTTCTTTAACATGGCTAAAAATATCACGAATATAGTTAAAGGCCATAGTATAGGTAGCTGGATTACTGCGGGGAGTGCGACCAATCGGGTCTTGGGTAACCAAGACAACTTTATCTAAAAATTCAGCTCCCAAAATGGCGTCATGTTTGCCCGGTTCGTCTGGTGAATGATAAAACTTTTTATACAAAGCGCGCGCCAAAATATCATTAACCAAACTACTCTTGCCCGATCCCGACACACCTGTTACACAAACGAACTTTCCTAAAGGAATTCTTGCATCGATATTTTTCAAATTATTTTCTTTGGCTCCCTTAATAATCAAATATTTTTGAGCTGGCTCGCTAGGCTTGATATTTTTTTTAGAAATTTTATTTTCTGATTTAACGATTTGGATTTTTTTCCTACCTGATAAATACTCGCCTGTTAAAGCAGTTGAAGCCAATAATTGCTTAGGTGTGCCCTGAAAAATAACTTGCCCGCCGTGTTTGCCCGCCCCCGGACCAATATCAATTACCCAATCAGCCTCCATAATTGTTTGTGGGTCATGCTCTACCACAATAACCGTATTGCCTAATTGTTTCAATTTTTTCAATGTTTCAATAAGTTTGTGCTGATCTCTTTGGTGCAAGCCAACTGAGGGCTCGTCTAAAATATACAAAACCCCAGTTAACTGCGAGCCCAATTGGGTAGCCAAGCGAGTCCGTTGTTCCTCCCCCCCCGACAAAGTAGAAGTTGTGCGAGCTAAAATTAAATAATCTAAGCCAACATCCATTAGAAATCTCAAACGACTCTTAATTTCCCTGACTAATGGCTGAATAATTTTTTCTTGTTCTGGAATAGCGTCTAATGTAGAATCAAAAAAATTGACTAAATCAGCTATGGTCATTTCAGTTACTTGACTGATGCTTTGGCCGTTTACTTTCACAGCTAAGGCCTCTTTTTTAAGCCGCTTGCCCAAGCAATCATCGCAAAGCCGTTCTCGCATATACTGGCGAATCTCGTCACGAGTAGCTTCGGAGTCGGTTTCCCAGTAGCGTTTTTCTAAACTCGAAATAACGCCATTAAACCCCTCTTGGCCGTATAAAATAATATCTTTAACCTCTTGAGATAAATTTTTAACAGCTGTATCCAAAGAAAAATCATATTGTTTAGCCAATTCCTGTAATTGCCCCCAAAAATATCCTTGCCTACCCAATTTGTGGCTAGCTCGAGCCCAAGGAAAAACCGCCCCTTCAGCAATAGATAAATTCTGGTTGGGCATAACCAATTCAGGGGTAACTTCCAACTTATTACCCAACCCCTGGCAAGCCGAACAAGCGCCAAACGGCGAATTAAAAGAAAACAAGCGCGGCTCAATTTCCGGTAATGAAATATGACAAGCTTCACAAGCAAAATGCTCGGAGAAAATCAAATCTTTATCCTTTTTCACGCTTATCATCACCACGCCTTTACCCAGTTTTAGGGCTGTTTCTACCGAATCAGCCAAACGGCTCCTTTCCAAGTCACTATCTTTAACTAGTCGATCAACCACCACTTCAATATTATGTTTTTTATTTTTATCAAGCTCTTGGTCAATAGCTTCGCTAGTAGTTTGTATTACTCCATTAACGCGCGCCCGAGCAAAGCCGGCTTTTTGAATTTCTTGTAGAACAGCGCGATGTTCTCCTTTTTTGCCCCTGACTACCGGCCCCAAAACCATAAATTCGGTTTTTAATGGCAACTTAAGAATCTGCTTGATAATTTGATCAATAGTTTGGCGTTTCACTGGTTGGCCACAATCAGGGCAATGAGGCTGACCAATCTTAGTGAAAAGCACCCGCAAATAATCATAAATTTCAGTGCTAGTGCCTACAGTTGATCTCGGGTTATGGCTAGCTTTGCGTTGATCAATAGAAATAGCCGGAGAAATACCCTCTATTTTATCAACATCCGGCTTTTGCATCACGCCCAAAAACTGTCGAGCATACGAAGACAAACTTTCCACATATCTACGCTGGCCTTCAGCATACAAAGTATCAAAAGCCAAACTGCTTTTACCTGAGCCCGATACACCCGTAACAACTACAATCTTATTTTTGGGAATATCTAAATCAATATTCTTAAGGTTGTGTGCCCGAGCTCCTCTAATTTTTATAAAATCGTTTGACATAAATTATTCTAAAATCGTTTCATTATACTCGTTTTTGAGTCAAAAGAAAAGGGGGCCACAACTTCTAATTGATAACCCTGCTACCTTTTTAAAATAAGCTATGCTAATCTTCTCTAATGGAATTTAAATATATCTCAACGAATCAAGTCAAAAACCTGCCCGCGATGATAGGAGTTTATGCCTTCCAATCAAAGAAAGGTGTTTTGCTTTATGTCGGCAAAGCAATCAACATTAAAGAGCGAGTTAAAAACCATTTTAATCAACCAACTTTCAAAGATAACATTTTTATCCCTAAAACCACGAAAATCGGTTTCATCGTTACTGGTTCAGAAATTGAAGCCCTGTTGCTGGAAGCCAAACTAATTAAAAAATATTTACCAAAATATAATACACAATGGAAAGATGGAAAAAATTACTACTTTGTGGCCATAACTGCTGAAATTTTCCCGCGCGTATTCACAACCCACCAACGATCAACCAATAAACCCTTAACCTTAATAGGCCCATTTGTAGACGGACAAGCGCTCAAACAAACTCTGCGCGTTTTAAGACGAGTTTTTCCATATCGTACCTGCAAAACATTGCCAAAGAAGGTTTGTTTATACAAAGAAATGAAGCTTTGCCCTGCGCCATGTCAGTTAAAAGTTCAAAGTGTAAAGCTCAAAGTTAGAAAAAACATAAAAAATTTAATAAAAATTTTAAGAGGACAAAAAAATTCAGTAATTAGAAATCTGCAAAAAGAAATGCGCCTGGCCAGCCAAAAACAAAACTATGAAAAGGCCCAAGCCCTACGGGACCAAATTATGGCTTTAGAAAACATTTTCTCTCATAGCCATATTTTAAGGGGCGCCGAGGAAGCCACCGAGTGGCTTCCTCAAAAGTTGTTCAATGACACTGGTCCCTTTTATGGACTACAAAAGGTTTTAGGAACGAAAAATAAAATAAAACGTATAGAGGGCTACGACATTTCCAACATTCAAGGCCAGCAGGCCACCGGCAGTATGGTGGTTTTTGAAAACGGCCTGTCCAACAAAAATGAATATCGCAAGTTTCATATAAAAATAGAGGGCCAACCCAATGACACGGCTATGCTCAAAGAAATGATAAGCCGGCGACTAAAGCACAAGGAATGGCCTATGCCACAGGTGATGCTGATTGACGGAGGAAAGGGCCAGCTTAACACCACGCTCACAGTCGTGGGAAGGGCAGACCTTCCCTTCAGGGAAGGTCTGCCCTTCCCCGACTTCTCAAAAGTAATAAGCTTGGCGAAAAGAAAAAATGAATTATTTATAGAGGGCAAAGACAAGCCGATTTTATTAAAAAATCTGCCACCAGAAACCGCCAACCTAATTTTACGAATCCGCGACGAAGCCCACCGCTTTGCCATCGCTTACCATAAAAAATTACGCTCCAAATCATTGTTAATATAGTATTCCAGCCTTGCTTATTTTCTGAAAACTGCTATACTAATATCAATATGAAAAGCTTTTGGGGTTGCTTGCTAGCAGCCTGGCTGGGGCTAATTTTAGCGTTTTTATTGATACCAGGCATTCAAATACCAGGCAATTTATATCAAATTATTAAAACTATAGCCTTAGCGGGTAGCCTTTTAGGGTTATTTAATCTTATTTTGGCTCCCCTGCTAAAAATAGTGGCTTTTCCTCTGCGTTGGCTAACCCTAGGTCTGTTCGGTTTAATTTTAGAAATGGCTTTTTTAGAAATTATTGATATTATTTTCACCCCAGAAATAACTATGGTTGGCTTTTGGCCAATTTTCTGGACTGGCTTATTGGTTTGGGTGACCACCTCAATTCTCGCTAGAAAAAAGATCTGGTCTAACGATTAACATTAACATTAACTATGTTGAAAACTATTCTTATAGTCATGCAAATTGCTGTTCCTATTCTTTTAATGGTCTGTATTTTAATTCAGCAAAAAGGCACCGCCTTGGGTAGCGCTTTTGGCAGCGAAGGAGGCGCTACTTATATTAAAAAAAGGGGCTTAGAAAAGAAAATTTTCTGGGTTAGCATTGTTTTGGGCGCTTTATTCATTATTATTTCTCTTTTGAATCTCTTGCTGACTGTGTAACGAAATGATTGTAAAACAATTTAGCAATCGTTTCTTTTCGGAATGTCAAAGTTTCTCCAAAACTTAAAATTCAAAAAAATATCTCTTAAATCTCTCCCTGCCTGTCAGTGGAAGCGATTTTTTAGAATACTCTCCTTCAAAGAAAGACTGGCTTTTTTTGCTTTTACCATAGGTTTCGTTTTAGCTTTGAGCTTTTTGGCTGTCAATTTTGTTTTAAGCAATACCCAAATTCAGGCCACTTCGGGCGGCGTTTATAAAGAAGGCACAGTTGACCAACAACCACGGTTCATCAATCCTTTATATCTTTCGGACCGCGATATTGACCGTGATTTAGTTGAGTTAATCTTTTCCGGACTTTTCAAATACAACGAACAAGGCGAAGTTGTTCCGGATATGGTTTCAGAATATCAAGTTAAAGATGATGGACGCACGGTTGAAGTTTATTTGAAAAAAAATATCTTTTGGCATGATGGCCAACCACTTAAAGCGACCGATGTTATTTTTACCATTAACCTCTTACAAGACCCACAATATCAAAGCCCTTTGCGCACTGAATGGCTGGGCATCACGGTCGAAGAAATGCCTAACGAAGGCGTGCGCTTCAAGTTGCCTAAAAAATACGGGGGATTTTTAGAAAACCTCACCTTGAAAATCTTGCCACGCCACATCTTCCAAGATATCACCCCGCAAAATGTGCCATGGAGCTTTTCTACCCCTAAATATCTGATTGGCTCAGGGCCGTTCAAGTTTAAAAAAATAATCCAAGATCGCTCTTCTGGTTATGTTAAAGAAATTATTCTTAAACGCAATGACAAATTTTATAACGCCAAACCCTTTCTACGGGAAATATCATTTGTGCTTTACAAAACTTCAGAAGATTTATTAAAAGCTATTCAAGCTAAAGAAATCCAAGGATTTTCACTATCTGACCTAAAAAGCTCTCCTAAAATTGATAGCTTTAAGGCCTATGATATTCTTATACCCCGCTATTTTGCTTTGTTCTTTAATCAAGGCGATCAAAGCAACAAAAACCTTACCACTAGTGTCAAGGATGCCTTAGCTTTAGCCATTAACAAAGAACAAATTATTCAGCAAATTTTCAACAACAAAGCCAGCCAAGAAACATCCCCCATTTTGCCTGATTTTTATAATTTCAAAAAACCATCAACCATTCTAAACTACAACCCTCAAGAAGCCTCTGCTATACTAGAAAAAGCCGGCTTTGAGCTAAACCCAGCTACCGGCTTTAGAGAAAAGGCCTTGCCTGCTGAAAAATCATTTATTTTCAAAAAAAACCTCACTTTCCGCAACCAAAGCCAAGATGTCACCGAACTACAAAAATGTTTAGCTAAATTTCCTGATATTTATCCCCAAGGCGAAATTAATGGCTATTTTGGCGAGAACACCAAAGTGGCTGTAATAAAATTTCAAGAAAAATACGCCACCGAAATTCTTACACCCAGTGGCCTCACCCAAGGTAATGGTGAAGTTAAGCAAGGCACCCGCGATGTGCTTAATAAAATTTGCTTTAGCGCCAAAACATCAAGCAATGTTTTAGAAGTTACTTTGTCCACGGGCGACCGCTTTCCTCTGCCAGAAATCGCTACCATTATCCAAAGCAATTGGCAAGCAATTGGCGTGAAAACAAATATCAAAAACGCCTCTTTAACTGAACTGCAAACTGATATTTTGGCCAAACGCGATTTTGAGATATTGCTCTTTGGCGAAGCCCTGCAAGCCGTGCCCGATCCTTTCCCCTTTTGGCATTCGTCCCAAAAAAACCATCCTGGGCTTAATATCGCTTCTTACAATTCTTCTAAAGCCGACAGTCTTTTAGAAAAAGCTCGTGAGAGCCAAAGCTCTGCCGAACGCCAAAATTTATTACAGCAATTTCAAAATGTTTTATTAGCGGATTCGCCGGCCATCTTTTTAGCGCGACCTAATTATATTTATTTTCTCGCTTCGGATATCAAAGGCTTTGCCACCAAAAAAATGATTGAGCCAGCCAAGAGGTTCTCCGCGATAGAGGGCTGGTATATGAAAACAAAAAGAGTATGGAAATAAGTTAAAAACTTTATGAAACAAATAATTTTAGACTTTCCCAAACAATTTGCAGTGGGCATAAAGGCCGCAGAAAATACCAAGCTTGCTGGCCCCTTTGCCAACATTATCATCTGTGGAATAGGCGGATCGGCCTTGCCGGGCAGTTTAATACCGGAAATAGGCGTCAAATTTGATTTACCTTTATTCGTTCATCGCGATTACGGCCTACCTAAAATCGCCGGCCCCAAAAGCTTAATTATTTGCATTTCATTTTCCGGCAACACCGAAGAAACTTTATCAGCCTACCAAGAAGCCCTTGAAAAAAAATACCAAGTTATTGCTCTTTGCACTGGCGGAAAATTAAAAGAATTAGCCGAGCAAAACAACTTGCCCGTAGCCATTGTGCCCAATGATTGTGTGCAACCAAGGTTTGGCACGGGCTATTTAGTAGCGGCTGTTTTGAAAATTTTAAGCAACTGTGGCATTATCAACGAGCCATCTATGGCGCTTTCAGCAATGGCGCAAGCCCTGCAACCACAAAAATACGAAGAGCCAGGCAAAGCGCTTGCTCAAAAATTAATTGACAAAATACCGATTATTTACGCTGCCAACCAATACAAATCGTTGGCTAGAATTTGGAAAATAAAATTCAATGAAAATTCAAAAGTAATGGCTTTTTGGAATTTTTTTCCAGAATTAAACCATAACGAAATGGTGGGCTTAACCAACTTAAAGGGCAATTTTCACTTTATCATAATCCGTGACGGAAACGACCATGGAAGAACCAAGAAACGAATGGACTTATTCGCCAACTTAGCCAAAGAAAAGGGGGCGGATGTTGATTTTGTTGAACTTGCTGGCCAAACCAAACTGGAAAAAGTATTCAATTGCCTTTTGTTAGGCGACTGGACAAGTTACTATTTGGCTCTGGCTTATGGCCAAAACCCCGTGCCCGTTGAAATAGTAGAAAAATTCAAAAAACAACTCTAAAAATTCTAGAAAACTAGACGGCTACGCCCAGGTGGTGAAATTGGCAGACACGCTGTCTTCAGGAGGCAGTGCCAGCAATGGCGTGGGAGTTCAACTCTCCCCCTGGGCACTTTCGCTTTACTCAAATTGGAAATGCAAAATAAAAACCAAAAAATATCACAGCTACAATCTATCGGAGATTTTTATTATAATTTGGGATATAAAGGCGATAAATTAAGCGACACGCTAAAAAAAGACAAGATATACCAAGAATTGCTTAAAGCTAAGAAACAAAAAATCACCAAATCGTTCAAAATAAGCGCTTCTGATAAAATGAAATTTGTTCTTTCAACGGATACTGATTTAGAAATTTTAAGCCAGTGTAATGCCTTGATAAAAGAAAAATTATTAAAAAGCGACAGAGAGCTCGTTGAGCTTATCAAATCGCAATTATTAGACGACTGGCGAGCACCGTTATTGGAAAAATGCCAGTCGCTAACAATAAAGTATTTAAGATAATTTAGTTTTATCTCAATGCCAATCCAAATCGACCAAAGTAATAAAATAGAAAAAACTAACAAAAATACTGCTATTGCGATAGCCAATGGCAGCGAGCTTGTTATTTTGATCACTGGAAAAACTAAAAGAAAACTGCAAGAACTTTTTAGACAAAAAGGTAAGCCGCAACTTTTTGTCTATAAAACTTTCGCAACATGCATTGCTATTTTGCTAAGAGAATCAAAAACCAAATATAGCGAGATTGTCATTGATATTGAATATGTCGGGAAGGAAAAGGTAATAAGAAGCATGATTTATGAAACTTTAGGCAAGTTTTGCGAAAAACTGCCCGAAATTAACTTCCAAACCATAGGCAAAAAAAGTAAAGCGCATAATGTAGCTTATCTAACCGCTCAAAAAAAGAAGCTACCTAATAAAATTATCAACTTTAACGAAATTAAAAAAATAATGTCTCTATAAACAAAAAACCTTCGGCGCTTAAGCGCCGAATGGTTACGGCGGTGCGGCGTCGGAAAGGTTTATACTTATATAATAACAAAATAAAAAAATATGTCAATACCAGCAGAAACTAACAATTTAGCCAGGCCTAAACAGACGCGACCGACAAAAAAAACTACTACTACTCCGCACCTACGGATCATTCCTTTGGGTGGCATGGAAGAGGTTGGACGCAATATGACGGTGTTTGAATATGACAAAGACATCGTTATTTTGGATATGGGCATACAGTTTCCCGAAGAAGATATGCCCGGCATTGACTATATCATTCCCAGCATCAGTTATCTCAAGGGTAAAGAAAAAAATATCCGAGCGGTTATTTTCACTCACGGCCATCTTGACCACATTGGGGCTGCCCCGTTGCTTTTGCCAAAATTGGGCTACCCCCCGATTGTCGGACGAGATTTGACCATTGCTATGATCAAAAAACGCATGGAAGATTTTGAGAAAAACTCGGCCAAACGGTTAGATGTTATTCAAGTAAAATCGGTTGATGATCGGTTCAACTTTGGAAAATTTCGCGTTGGTTTTTTTGATGTAGAGCACTCCATTGTAGACGCGGTTGGCGTAATTATCGGCACGCCTCAAGGCACCATTATTCATCCGGGCGACTGGACTATGGAAAAAAACCCAATGAGCGGCCATCCCCTGACATATAACCATTTAGCTAATTTACCGCAACCAAAAATTTTAATGTTGGAAAGCTTGGGCTCTACTGAAACATCAGCTGATATGACCTCGGAAAAAGAGATGTATGCCAACTTGGAAAAATTGATTGATCAGGCTAAAGGCAAAGTGATTATTGGCACTTTTGCTTCGCAAATAAAAAGAATTGGCTACATATTAGAATACGCCAAAAAAATCGGCAAAAAAGTGGCTCTGGACGGCTATAGTATGAAAATAAATGTGGAAATCGCTCGCGAACTTGGCTATATCAAAACTGGCAAAGAAACAATTATTTCAGTTAATGATGTTAGTAAATATCCTGATGATAAAATTATTGTTATTTGCACTGGCGCGCAAGGCGAAGGCAACGCGGTTTTGTCTAGAATCGTCAACGACGGACACAAATATATTAGAATTAAAAAAAATGACACCATCATTTTTTCATCTTCAGTTATTCCGGGCAACGAAAGAACTATTCAACGGCTCAAAGACAGCCTATATCGCAAATGCGACAATGTTATTCACAAAGACATTATGGATGTGCATGCCAGTGGCCACTGCAACGCTCAAAGCATTAAAGAAATAATCAAACAAATCAAGCCAGACTTTTTCCTGCCGGTTTACGCCAATCATTATTTTTTGAAAGAAGCAGCCAAACTAGCGTTGGAGGCGGGCGTAGATAAAGATAAAATTTTCGTTTTAGACAATGGCTCAATTATTGAATTTGGCAATAAAACCGCCAAACTATCAAACAAAAAAGCGGAAACCGGCTATGTCTTTGTTGATGGCTTGGGCGTGGGCGATGTGGGCGAGGTAGTGTTGCGCGACCGACAAAACTTGTCGCAAGACGGGATGTTTGTTATTGTAGTGGCAATAGACCACCAAACCGGCAAAGCCAAAGGCTCGCCCGACATTATCTCTAGAGGATTCGTTTATTTGCGAGAATCAAAGGATTTATTACGAGAAACCAGAAAAAAAGTTATTGACATCGTTGACCAATCAGCCAGTCAAAATACGATAAGTAGCACTTTCATTAAAGACGAAATCCGTAATAAAATCGGCGACTTTCTGTTTTTCAAAACAGAAAGGAGGCCAATGGTCTTGCCAGTGGTTATTGAAGTATAGCAACAAGAATTTTTAATTTAAAAAAACTATGCGAATTTTTAGTGGGATACAGCCAAGCGGAGAAATTCATCTTGGTAATTATTTAGCAGTTATCAAGCCATGGCTTGATTTGCAAACAAAAAACGACTGCATTTTTTGTGTGGTTGATTGGCACGCTATTACTGTGCCCTATGAGCCAAAAAACCTGCAACGAAAAATTAAAGAGGTGGCCACAATATACCTTACAGCTGGCATTAACCCGGAAAAATCAATTGTCTTTACGCAATCAGTAGTGAAAGAGCACACCGAATTAGCTTGGCTGTTAAACACCATTACGCCTATCGGCGATTTGCAAAGAATGACCCAGTTCAAAGAAAAGTCAGCCAAGCAAATTAAAAATGTCTGCGCCGGTCTTTTGAATTACCCTATTTTAATGGCCGCAGATATCTTGCTCTATCAAACCGAAATTGTGCCAGTGGGTCAAGACCAAAAACAACATGTAGAATTAGCTCGGGAAATCGCTCGAAGGTTTAACGCTAAATTTGGTGAAACATTTACTTTACCTCAAGCGCAAATAATAAAAATCGGCGCGAAAATTATGTCGCTCACCGAACCTAATAAAAAAATGTCCAAGAGCGACAAGCCGGAAACGCGTATCGGGCTTTTTGACACGCCCGAGCAAATTAAAAAGAAAATCGGTTCCTCAACCACTGACAGCGGTAAAGAAATAAAATATAATCCAGCTGAAAAGCCGGGCGTATCCAACCTACTCACTATTTACAGCCTATTATCAGACAAAACCATCAAGGACTTGGAAAATGAATTCGCTGGCCAAAATTACCAAGCCTTCAAACAAAAATTAAGTGAGCTCTTAATTGAAAAATTAACGCCATTCCGCGATAAAAAATCCGAGCTGGAAAACAACCCAGCAATTATTGACAAAATTTTAGCTCATGGCGCCTCACAAGCCGAAAAAATAGCTCAACAAACAATGAAAAAAGTTAGAGTGGCAATGGGGTTATTATAATCTGCTTTTTAATTTTGCAACTATTCCCCCACTTCAGCAATCCCAAATAAGAAACAAATGTTTCATCAGTCGGGTGTTGTTTTAAGCGGATTAACATCCGCTTTTTTGTTTTAGTTCGCAAAACCCGATGATCAAAAAAGTTAACCCAACCCAAAAAATCAACACCCGAAGCCAATGTTTTAATAAAAACTTTTTGCGGATGAATTTCTAATTTTAAACTCTCTTGTAAAAAACTTCTACTAAACGATATCTGTTTTTCAAGAAAATATTTATTTTGCGAAAAAACAACAAAATCATCTGCATATCTAATGTAATGCTTTAATTTTAATCTATGCTTTATAAACTGGTCAAACTTATTTAAATAAATATTAGCGAACAACTGCGAAGTTAAGTTTCCCAAAGGCAAACCAACGCCAAGTTGTCCAGAATTAAAACTGCTAATAATTTCTTGCAACAGCCAAATAATTTTTTGGTCTGGTATATATTCTTTCAAAATATTTAGCAAAATATTGTGGTCAACGCTGGCAAAAAACTTTTTAATATCGCCTTTCAAAATCCAGCAGGTTTTGGTATTATTTCGGCTTGTTTTTTGGCTAAAAACCCTAAACCGAGTTATGGCTTTATGCGTTCCTTTACTCTCACGGCAGGAAAACGAATCGCTGATAAATGTTTTATCAAAAAACGGATAAAGCAAGCGGTGAATAGCGTGGTGCAACAGCCGATCCCGAACACTGGCCTTGTGGATTATTCTCGGCTTGGGGTCATTTATTGAAAAAGCTTGATATTGCCTGTGCTTATAGGTAAGATTGGCAAGTTCGCGGTGAAGCTCAAAAATATTATCCATTAGACACAAAGAAAACTCCTGAACATCGGCTTTATTTTTCTTGCCTTTGATAAATTCGCCCCAAGCCAGTAAAAGATTTTCCACGCTAATAATATCTTCAAATTTATGAATCAATTGAATTTTCATAATCAAAAACAAACTTTTAGCACCCCCCAGCTAATTCCTCTACTTCACAAGGCCAAAAATCTTTATCTACTATGGTATAGTTATTATAAAATTATACCCAAAGAGCATAGATATACCCTAGGACAAAAAGTGGATAAATTTTTGTTAGAAATAATTGAAGCTATCTCCATTGCCAATTTTCTAAAACGAGAAGAAAAATTACCATATGTCAGATTGGCTATTAGGAAAACCGATATTTTAAAAATTTTTCTTTTAATACTTTGGGAAACTAAATCTTTGGATAATAGCAAATACATTCAAATTTCTGAAAAACTAAGCGAAATTGGAAAGATGCTTGGTGGATGGAATGGTAATTTAAACTCGCCAAAACAAAACTCCTCCAATAAATCAGAGGAGAAATAAAGAGAGTTGCGAGCAACGCCGCAGGATTGTTGTCGTTCCAGTCGTTGTCAAGCCAGTTGTCGTTCCAGCGCCACTCGCCATCGTTGAAATAGAGGCAACGAACATAGAGGTTGTCAGCGGAATTGCGGAATATATATAGAATGCCGTCTGCGCCATCGCCCTTTGAATGCTCTTGGGGCTGAATTTTATCCGTGATCTAAAATCACCTAGCATCCTATACCAAGTATCTTCATTTTTTGAAGTTTCTACATACACCCCCCTATCCAAAACCGTAATCATGGATATTCTCAATGTATGGATACTGGGTTCAGTGGCGGGAAACCGTAATCGCTCGCATATTCACCTATTTCCATTTAAATTTTATCATAAAACAAAAAGTCTCACAATATATAAAATCGTATGATATTTACATTGTGAGACTTTTGTTCTAAGGGCAAAAAACTAAGGATCCAAAAGATCCAAACCTCAAAACCCCAAGAACTCAACTTGCGAGCAACGCCGCAGGATAGCTGCCGAGCCAGTCGAGGCCAAGCCAGTAGTCGCCCCAGCGCCACTCGCCATCGTAGAAACAGAGGCAACGAACATCGAGGTAGCCAGCGGAACCGCGGTAAATTGTCCCCCAGAAAAAAATAAAACGGATATTACCGTCATTATCCTTTTTCCATTCCTCGGGGATGAACTGGGGATGAACGAGGAGAAAATCGAGAACATTGGCATTTAAGACTGGCTTAGTCGCCAATTCCTTACGGAGTTTGTTGCCCTCCATCCACTTGCCATCTTTTTGATTCGGTGACAAGTAAAGTTGAACCTTTGCCGGATCCCACTCCAACTGCCCGCCCTTTCTGTGCTCCTCAATTTTCCAACCCTCGGGGAGGAAAGGATCAGCATCGCAGTCAATTAAATTTAAATCACTCATTATTAAACTCCTTCTGTTTGTAACAATGTTCTTGCGAACGATGTTACTTACGATTTTTCTAAACTATCAATTGTATAAAAAACTACCAATTTCACCCTACAATAAAAAACGGCCGTTGTCAAAAAAATGTTTGTATTAGGTCTGCCCTCATACAACTTTTAGCTCTGTCTTTAGTAGACAGAGCTTTTTGTTTGTGGTAATTTGAAATCAGAATATTAAATCCATAAAAAGGGTGGTGGGAAAAATGGCCATAGAAATCTTAGACGAAAAATTAGAAAAAGAATCAGAAAAGGAAACATTTTTAGATGACGCTACTACTCATTATCTAAAACAAATCAGCAAATTTCCTCTATTGAAAAAGGAGGAGGAAAGAGCGCTGACTTTAGAAATCTTCAAACTACAAACCCTCTTACCACAAATCGTTATATCAGAGAAAGAGGGAGTAGAAGGAAAGCTTGAGCAACTGTGGCAGAAAATGATCTGCGCCAATCTGCGATTGGTTGTCAGTATTGCCAAAGTATACTGCGAAAGGGTTTCTGGAAGGATAGATTCTAGTGACCTTATTGAAGAAGGCAACATTGGCCTGATGACAGCGGTAAAAAAATTTGAACCTTTCAAGGGTTACAAATTCTCTACTTATGCTCACTGGTGGATACGCCAGGCAATACTTAGATCAATTGAGGACATAGCTGAAACCATTCGCCTACCCGCCCACATCCTTATAGCGCTTAATAATGTGAGAGGGGCAAGGAACTTGGGCGAAGAAAATGAAGAAATTATCGCATTTAACTCGCTCGGAAAAAAATATTCCAAAAATCAAGTCCAGAAAATTCTTCAAGCGGAGAGACTACAAAATTCT
Organism: Candidatus Gribaldobacteria bacterium; assembly: GCA_026396705.1. Lineage (GTDB taxonomy): Bacteria > Patescibacteriota > Minisyncoccia > Minisyncoccales > CG1-02-41-26 > CG1-02-41-26. The sequence goes on along the minus strand of JAPLWE010000019.1, from coordinate 536 downwards.
CCCTCTTTAGATAGCTTTATATCTAATGGAGAGGGAAAAAATAGCACGCTAAGTGATGTTACTGAAGACTCAGGTCCATCGCCCGAAGCCGAGGCGTCCTCAAATGACTTACGGGAGAAGCTTAATCAAATTCTAGGCGGTCTCCCAGAGAGAGAATCTGATATCCTCAAGCTACGCTTTGGCTGGGATGACGGTGAACCTAAGACCCTTGATGAGATAGGAAAAAAATTCGGCGTAACTAGAGAAAGAATTCGCCAACTTGAAGCGCGAGCCATCAAAAGATTAAGGCATCCGGTAAGAGCGAAAAAGCTTGCCGAACTCAAAGATTATCTGGAAGAATAAAAGGACGACCTTGGAATAGCAAGGCGTCCTAATTTTTTTATGGCTCAATTTGGCTAGAGGCCTTGGCGAAAATAATTACTATAAATTTTATCAGCTAAGTTCTGGGCTTGCTCGCGAAAATCTTTAGGGATATACTGATCAAAAAGTTTGGATATCTCCCCCTTATACTTGGCTAATTCTTTGCTAAAAAGCTG
>JAPLWE010000022.1:2599-4685 GCA_026396705.1 Candidatus Gribaldobacteria bacterium | reverse complement strand
GGTTTGAAGTGTTAAGAACATTTGGCGCTCGCGATATTGGCACTTATAACAGCGACTTGGCTAAAAAGCCCAAAAAACAAGAAGAGGGCTTTGAGCAGTTGCCTTATATTGTTTTGGTGATTGATGAGCTAGCTGATTTAATGATGACCAAAGGCAAAGAAGTGGAAGCTAGTATTGTGCGGTTATCGCAGTTGGCGCGAGCCGTGGGCATACATTTGATTGTGGCCACTCAACGCCCATCAGTGGAAGTTATTACTGGTTTGATTAAGGCCAATATTACTAGTCGTATTGCTTTTCAGGTGGCCAGCCAAATTGATTCTCGCACCATTTTGGATTGCGCTGGAGCGGAAAAGTTATTAGGCAAGGGTGATATGCTCTTTCTTTCAGCTGAGTTTTCTCGGCCCAAGCGTATTCAAGGATGCTTTGTTAACTCAATAGAAATTAAAAAATCTGTGGCTTATATCGCCAAAGAAAACACGCCCGAAGTACCCATGCAAGAATTTAGTGAAACCGAAGAAGGCGAGAATAACGAATTAACATTTGGGGCTGAAGGTGGCAAAAGCCTGCAAGAAGAAATCACTAATTTTTCCGCTCCTGATGATTTATATGATGAGGCCAAGCAAGTAGTTTTGCAGTATAAAAAAGCTTCTGCTTCTCTGTTGCAAAGGAGGCTACAGATTGGTTATGCGCGGGCGGCGCGGCTTCTGGATCTACTGGAAACCAACGGCATTATTGGCCCGGGCGAAGGCGCCAAGCCTCGTGATATTTTAGTAGATGAAAACGGCAATAACGATGATGGTTTTATGGACGCGAGCAAAGTAAAGTTTGACTAATCAATTATCAATAATTAATAATTAAATACTATATGCCAAAGAAAAAGAAAGAAAGTAAAAAAATAACTAATTTAGAAGACGCCTTAGCGGAAATTAAGCAAAGGTTTGGCGAAGGAGCAATTATGCAATTAAGCAGTATGCGGGCGGTTAATGTTGATGCCATCTCTACTGGTGCTGTGTCATTGGATTTGGCTCTAGGAGTGGGTGGAGTGCCCCGTGGTCGCATTATTGAGATATTCGGGGGAGAGAGCTCGGGTAAAACAACTATGGCCTTGCACATCGTAGCTGAAACGCAAAAAAAGGGTGGCACTGTTGCTTTCGTGGACGCCGAACACGCTATGGACCCAGAATATGCTGGCAAGATTGGCGTTAATATGAAAGACCTTTTAATTTCCCAGCCAGATTCAGGCGAGCAGGCTTTACAAATTGTGGAAACATTGGTTATGTCGGGTTCAGTGGATTTGATTGTGATTGATTCAGTGGCCGCTTTAACACCTAAAGCAGAAATTGAAGGCGAAATCGGCGATCAACACATTGGCCGTCAAGCTCGGCTGATGAGCCAAGCATTGCGTAAGTTGACTAGTGTGGCCGCCAATACTAATACAACTTTAATTTTCCTTAATCAAATTAGAATGAAGATAGGCGTATTTTTTGGCAATCCCGAAACAACTCCGGGTGGTTTGGCTTTGAAATTCTATGCATCAGTGAGAATTGAATTAAGAAGAATTGCTCAAATTAAAAAAGGCGAGCAAATTATTGGTTCGCGCATCAGAGCTAAAATTGTTAAAAATAAAGTAGCCGCTCCCTTTAGAACCGCCGAATTAGACATCTATTGGAACGAAGGTATTTCTAAATCCATTGATTTGGTGAACGCTGGCTTAAGATATGATATTTTGAAAAAGGTGGGCACCCAACTGCAATACCAAGATAAGAAGTTTGGACAAAGCCCGGACGCCGCCCGAACTTTTTTTGAAGCAGAGAAAAAATTAGCGACTGATTTGCGTAAGGAAATTATAGAGAAAGCTAAAGAAGTAATTAAATAATTAAAAAACAAAAAAAAGGCAGACCGAGGTCTGCCTTTTTTTGTTTTTTAATTACTCTCTAACATAAGGCAATAAAGCCATATAGCGAGCTCGTTTGATGGCTTCGCCGAGCCGTCTTTGATGTTGGGCGCAAAGACCAGTTCGTTTTTGAGGACGAATTTTAGCTGATACAGCTGTGAACTTTCTTAGGCTGGCTGTATCCTTAAAATC
>JAPLWE010000022.1:0-2558 GCA_026396705.1 Candidatus Gribaldobacteria bacterium | reverse complement strand
TAAAATCAATTTCACCTTTGATTCCTTTTTGACAAAAATAACAATGAGGCATATTTTTAATAATTAAAACGGGATATTGGCTACATCAATTTCACCGGTATCTTTTTCAATAAATCCGCCGAATGTTTCGGATTCTTCAATAACTGGAATTTCTTCTTCTTTAACTGCGGGCATTGCCCGTCTAGTGGAAGCAGGGTTGGCGCTTTTGGCAGCTGGGGGCGCGTAGGGTTGGTCTGCATAATCACCCCCCCCTGAACTACCGGTTTTAGGGCCCAACTGCAAGCGTTCAGTCATAATTTCTGTGCGGTAATGCTTTACTCCAGCTTGGTCTTGCCAACTGCGAGTTCGTAATCTGCCTTCAATCAAAACCATTGAGCCCTTTTTTAGGTATTGCGAGATAATTTCCGCTGATTTACCGAAGGCCACTACATTGTGATATTCAACTTCTTGTTGTTTCTGTTTGTTTTGGTCTAAATAAATTCTATTAGTGGCAATGCTGAAATTAACCACAGCTTGACCTGAAGGCAAGGCCTTTTTTTCTGGATCGCGCGTTAAGTTGCCTAAAACAAAAACTTTATTCAAATTCATAGTTAGTTTTCAGTTAAAGGTGTATTTAAGATTTCGTCTAAATCGTCGCCAATTTGCTTTAAGTCGGTTTCTTGCTCCTGGTCTTTATCCGCTGCCACTTTTTTGCTTTTAACGCTTTTGGTTACTTTTTTTACTTTTTCTGGCTTTACCTCTGGTTCAGCTACTGGCTCTGGCGTGGCTATAACAACAGGCTCGCTGATTTTTTCATTAATTATTAAAACAGGAGTTTCAGGCAGGTGCTTTCTGCTAGTTAATAAAAACCGTAGAATTTTTTCCTCTTTTTCTAAGTTATTTTTGATCTCTTCTATTTTAGCTGGTTCGGTTTCAAAAATAATATTAGCCAAGAAAGCAGTGGTTTGTTTTTTGATAGCATAACTCAAGCCAATCATTCTTGGGGTTTCTGTTTTAATAGTTTTGCTTTCTATCAATCCAGCTTCAATTTGTTGAGCAAGTTGTTGAGCCTCATTTTCACTGAGGTCTGGGGAAATTAGATAAGTTAAATCGTAAATTTTAGGCATATTTTCAATAGTTAGCCAATTCTTCTAGGCATTTCTAATTTTACTGATAATAGTTGAAAAGTCAATTGCCTAGGAGTAAAATACAACAAATATGATGAATGATTTGATTGAGTCGTTTTCTGGCATTAGGGGAATTTATGGGCAAGGCATTACCACTGAGTTGGTTGAGCGGTATGTTTTTTGTTATTGTCAGCTATTCAAGAATAAATTAAAAAGCGTGGTGGTGGCTGGCGACACTCGGCCTTCCACCTCAATTCTTAAAAAAGCCGCTATTAAGGCGTTCAGCGATTGCGGTATTAAAAAAATTATTGACATTGGCGAGGCGCCCATTCAAGTTGCTCAACACGCTATTTTGAAATTTAAGGCGTCCGGTGGTATTTATATTACCGCCAGTCACAATGAACCAGAATTTAATGGCTGGAAAATTTTAAAGGCTGATGGCGCCTTAATTTACGCTAGCCAAAGCGAACAATTGATTAAAATGGCGCGCGAGGGATGTAAGGAACCAGGTTCCTTACATAGAGATGTAAAGAATGTAAGGAACCTGGCTCCTTACAAACCAGCGGTTCTCTTTAGGCAGGAGGAGGCGATCAACAATTATGTTAAGTATATTTTGAGTCGCTTGGGCAAAAACACGGTTGAGGAAATTAAAAAAGCGCGTTTGCAAATTTTGATTGACCCTAATGGCGGAACATCAGCAAAAGCTTTGAAAAAGATTTTTTCTTTGTTAGGTGTCAGAGCTAAATTTGTTAATGACCAGCCGGGCAAATTTGGCCGCAAAGTTGAGCCCAACAGAGAATCATTGGCTTATCTGGATAAATATCTTGAAAATGGCCAGTTTGAGTTTGCTGCGGGCTTTGATTGCGACGCTGACCGGGTAGAACTAGTGGTAGCGCCACAAACCGCCTATGCTCGCGAGTTGGGGCCGGTTGTTTCGGGCAATTATGTTTTATCGTTGGCTTGCGATGCGATGCTTTTGGGCACCAAGGGGCAGGTGGTGGTTACTAATGATGTAACCGCTTATTTAGTAAGAGATGTTATTAAAAAATATCAAGCTAAAATGAAAGAGGTAGAGGTGGGCGAGATGGTGGTGGTAGAAGAAATGGAAAAACAAAAAAGTATTATTGGCGGGGAAGGCTCCAACGGTGGGGTGATTATTCCGCCTATCAAGTGTCGTGATGGCATTATGACCCTCTGCTTGATTTTGAAGTTAATGGCTTTGCGAGATAAAAAGTTCATTGATATTTTAGAAGAATATCCTCGCTATTATTGGTCGCATAACAAGCTGGCTTGCCAGCCCGAGCAGTCGTTCCAAATTAAAAAGGAGTTGGAAAGCCATTATCGCTCAATTGGTTATAAAATCAAAAAAACCGGCGGAGCCACCGGCGGCCTCAAGGCCTTGGCTGACGCAAGCAATTATATCTGGTTCCGCCAATCCAAAACCGAGCCCGG
>JAPLWE010000064.1 GCA_026396705.1 Candidatus Gribaldobacteria bacterium | reverse complement strand
TAGGCGCTGGGAATATCAAAATATTGAGTGTAATTTCCGGCTGATGGCCCTAAAAATAAATAATAATGGGTGGTAGCGGGATTGTTGCTGGGCTTCCAAACAGTAGTGATTTTATTGGCAAGCGCGCTTGTTTGGGCGCCCGCCCAGGTTGGCGGCTCGGGCCCGGTGAACACCGGATTATCAAACATCAACGACGCGCTTTTTTGATTGTTGGTTTTATCAAACTCTGCTCCTACATAATCCACTGAAAATTTTACGGTGTGGGCGCCGTAAGCTAAATTTAACAGAATAACCTGTAAAGCTATGGTAGAATTTTCTTCAAAAATAATACTCTCGGGATTACCTGCTTCATATTGCAGAGGTATTTCTTTGCCATCAACAGTTAAGTGGAGAGCGTGCGGCTCGACCCTAAAATTAATTGGCTGGGATTTGAAATATCCAAGATTGGCAATGGTAATCTCCACAGTGGCGGGTTGGTTGGGCAAGGTAGCGGAAATATTTTGGATATTAGTTATAGCCATGTCCGGCTTGGCGATGGTTTTTAGGGCAGTGGCGGTTAAATAGCTATTTTCGCTAAAACTGCCGTCAGCTGATTGGGACGAGGTTAAATAATCAAGAGCCGCCTGATTGTAATTTGGATATTGCCCGTAATTCAGCATTATGTTATAAACCTGGGCTGTGCCCTCAATATCTTGCCAACTGCCGTTGACGCTTTGTGTATTCTTCAAATAATTTAGGCCCAAATCAATTTTGGTTTGAATAATAATCTCGCCTTGAGGCGTGCCCCCCAAAACAAAATCTTGATATGGCTGAAACGCCTCCAAAACCAAAACAGTGGTTTTGACATCGCTTTGGCCGCCTCTGGTTTTGGGCCAGCCCCCATCCGGATTTTGCGACAGCAAAAGATAATACAAGGTTGAACGCAAGGTGTAGGTTGCATCACTGCCCGGGTCAATATAGTTGGACGCAGTAACAGCTTTCAGCGCCTTGGCGGTGATGGTGATATCGCTTTGATAATTTCTTTGATAGCCAAAACCAAAATCTTTTTCATTGATTTGGCCAGCCAAAAATTCCGACAAAGAAACAACATCTTGCCCAGCTTGCGCCAAAGCGATTGTTTTTTCCGCTAAATAGCCAGAGTTTTCCGGATAAGTTAAGTTAAACCAATCAAGGGCGTTTTGGTAGGCAACAGAGGAAGTTGGCTCGGCAATGCAATGGAAAGCCGACAAAACCGTAGCCGTGTCTACCAGCGCGGTTCGGCTGTTTTGGCCCCAACTGCCTGGGGTGTTTTGATTATTCTTGAGCCAGCTAATACCAGTGATTATCGGGTTAGTAATAACCGAAGAAACCGCAAAGCCAGATGTTTCAAACCCTGATTTTTCCAAAGTTTTTTGAGAAAATGATTTCACCTTTGCCTCAGGCGCAGATAGCGCGCTGGTCTGCTTGCCCTCACCCAAAGATTGCTCTCCAATTAACTTTTGCGCATCCAAACCGTCTTTCAAATCCAAAACCAACGGCTTCGCCGAATTACTCGGCTCTAAAACCGTCAGCAAACTATTCTGACTACCCTCTGCCCATGTCATCACCGGCGACCCAAAACTAGCCGACATAGTACATACCGCCAAAACCCCCACCCCGAATTGTTTTATTTTTGTATTCATCTTTTTATTAAAATATTTTAGAATTCATTACCATACCAATAAGGTGTTTCTTTAGTCCATTCATTGTCTGGATAATTATCATGAAGTATGTCGTATGCCCTTTTAGATAAAGCGCCAGATTCTGCATTGCTACAGCTAGCGAACTTAGCCGAGTCTACAGCTAGATGCAAGGCCTCTGGAATACCAGGATATAAAGGGTTTTTTAACGCATAGTTAATAACAACTTCTGAAAAATAATTAGAAGGAAACTGACTATCTATAATTGCGCTTTCTACGCTTGCCTTGTTAGCATCTTGCTCAGAAACTAAATATTTCATAACCTCTACGCTGTATTTATCTCGATATTCTTTGTAATAATCACTTTCAGTAGGAAGATAACTACACCACCAATTACTATGGTAAGAATAATTTCCTTTGTTTGAGTAAATAGGCACGCCTTGTAACGCATAACTAATGGTATCATCTAAATTCGGGTGATTAAGCATGAAAAGAACAGATAGATATTTTTTATCATCTGAGTTTTGAGTATTAAGATAATCGTGAAGCTCTTTTTCTATATCTTTATTATTTTTCGCGAGGAGAGTCGCCATATTATCCGCAATGTCAAATCTATTCAATATTGAAGCTCGCACGAATGTTATTAATCTCAACCCCTCTAATATCTGTGGATAAAAGCTGTCTTTGGAAAACAATCTATCCCATTCATCTATAGGTATATACTCATTAAATACTCTAGCTGCCTTACTGTCCATTTCGCTATCTTTTCCATCTAAAATGCTTATAGGAGCAAAGTCATCAATAACAGCCACTATTTTTCTATACATAAAGGGTAATGCGTCGTCCAAGCTAACAGAAGATTGCATGCGTATATCCGCCAAATAATTTTCTACCGCAGGCATGTCTGAATAATCTCTTTCTTTTAATAAATTATCTACAATAGTTTTAGCTTTTTCTTTTTCGTTATTTTCTAAAAAGTACTTCGCTCGATAATAGTTAATGGTTAGATAAGCAGGAGAATCCTTTGTGATTTTTTCGGCTTCAGCAAGTATTGTATCTGCCATAGAATAACTTGGCTTCAATATTTTTAAGGATGCAACCAGCCAAGCAAGAGAATTTGTTTCTTGATATTTCTTAATTGCTAAATTAGATAGCTCGTCGCTGTCATTACTCCACCACACTAAAACCCATTTTAGAAAATCTCCCCCTTCTTGAACTATATAACTTTTGTAATCATTATAAACAGCTTCATTCTTTTGAGACAACCATTGTGTCCCATAAGCATTTATATATAAATTATAATATGAAATTATAGAAAGGTCATCTAAATTTTTTGCAATGTCTTCAGGCGAGGAATTTGCATCAAGCAAAATATTCTCCCCATCTTTCATTCGAGTTTTAGGGTCAATCCTAAAATTAACATAATTTAAAAGGTCTCTAGATCCGCTGTGCAAATAAGCTAAAGATTCGTCGTTGATAATTGCCGTAAATTGTTCTTTTGCATTTTTATATAAATCAAATATTGGTTTGTTTTCTTCTTTCTTATAATCATCACTGAAATATAGCCTAAAATTATAATCATCTTTTTGCAATAAATTAGCTTTTCTTATATAGGCCCTCCCTATCACTAATTTAGCGTATCCCCGCCATGGTTGTTGATTATTTTCGGAAATCTTTTTAAATTCCTCTATCGCCTCATCAAACTTTCCTTTGTAAAACAAAGCAGCGGCCTCTTGATATTCCATATCGAACACAAGAAGTTGGTTGGATGACAAATTTTTAGCTATAGGCGCAACGCTTGTTTGCCCTTTATTGCGCGAAAATAAACTTTTAATCTTGGCAGAAAAACTCAAAAAGAATACTTTAATTTTCCTAAAAAAATTCTGTACCACACCTAATCTCTCAAACTTTTTTATATTATTACTAAAATCCCCATATACTTGGGCACTGTTGCTACAATTAGCAAACACAGCGTCCTGGCCATTTATCCATGTTTTTAATTCCTCTTTATTGTAAACTTTGGCTCTTTCTTTAAGAGTTTTTGCTGCCACTGAAAAAGCGTCAGATAAACAATTAGTATAATAGCCATAGCTATCGCTTTGATAGCTATCAACTTTAATATTGTTCCCAACAAACAACTCGCGAGTTTTTATCCAATCGTCCTCTACTTGTTGATTTGCTTCCATGTCTTTGGAGGGTATCTTTTTCCCGCTCAATGACAAATAAATAGGATAGAGATATTCTAGCCCTAACCTTGCGCCAACTATTCCGTATTCACCATTCGAAAGTTTTTCGCTTTTTACCGACGGATAGTATATGTCCATATCTTCTGTTGAATAGATGTTAGTACTTGAAAAACTACAAGCATTAACAATATCGCCACCTAAAATAGCAATGAGTAAAAAAGCTATAACTACAATTTTTAATTTTATATAAAAGATTTTCATTTTAATTATTTAAGCAATTCTACTGCTTTTAAAAAAGATTCTTCGGTCCATGGATTTGCGCTAAATATGTATATTTTTTTGCCCTCAATATACTTTTTTACTGGCAAGGATTCATCTAAAGAGACACCAATCGATTTTGCGCATTTTTTCTCTCTTAACTTAAAATTTCTTTTAACATATTCTTCCCCAAGCCCCAAGCTATAAAACATGGGTACAGCTTCTGATATTGGCAAATCTTTAATCCAATTGTCATAACTGCACCAAGAAACCAAAGCTGTAATAGATATATCAATACAAGATGGGAGGCCTTTTTTAACATTCAAAATAATTTCTTTATACGCCTTTCTCTCCGACTCCTTGGCATCAAAATCTATTTGGCAATGAAAAACATTTTTTTGTTGGCATTTTTTAACAATAAACTCTGATATTTGCGGAGTATATTTTTCTAAATCTTCTCTTGTTGAAAAATTATCAATTCTTATAACCGCTGTTAACTTTTTTTGAGGATCAACAATTAAGGGATTGGCTCTTGATTTTATTATTATTTCACCATCTCTTATCTCAATGCCTCCAGCATAGAAAGCAACGGTTACATTGTTTTTATACTCAAGAAACATCATATTTTCTGGCCCTTCCCATGCCCAGAGAATTATCTTTGGCTTTAATCCCATCACCGCAAAAAAGTAAAATAAATAAAAAGCTATTACTATCAATAAAACTATAAAAATAATTTTCTTCAAAATCATGGTTTTTGCCATTGAAAACTATTCTTTACGGCATCAAATTTATAAACATTGTCTGAAAAATTTCCGCTTGCGTTATCGTAATTGTTATATTCAATTAATCCATCGCTAATTTTTATGGCATCTTTTCCAGGATTAACAAATATTTCTTCCATGGTGTCGCCTTTATCGTTTACAAACAAAATATTTTCTATTTTTTTATTGTTTTGGTTGTACTTCATAAATTTCCAAATATTACCATTGCAACTACCATACTCTTGAACAACAAACTCTTCCTTTTTGCCATCTCCATCTATATCCCATGGTTGATAAAACTTTTCTATTTCTTTGTCATCTATCACTTCCAACAAAGGATCCCCTGCATATTCACTCTGAAGGAGAGTAGCATCGCTAAGATTAAATTTTTCTAAAATATTGTAGTATTTATCCACAAGATACAAATTAAAATCTCCAATAATCTGCTGGTTATTAGGGACGCCACAAGAAGTTTCGTCTGCGATTATTCTTTTTATCTTAAAGGTTGCTATCAGGCTGTTGCTATCTTCCAAATTTACTACGCTTTTTAAGTCATCTAAAAAGAGGCAACTTCTTTCATTTAATTTTCCCTTAACTTCCAAGCATTTTGAGATTTCTTTTTGATTTAAACTATCTGCCCACACACCTCCATCTTTATTGATCTCTTCTTTATACTTATAATCTTCCTCAGCATCGGTGTCGGGATTCCGATAAGCTCCTGCGCTTTTTTCAAAATTCAATATATTTTTCCCCTTTCGTTTGTCCCGTGCCATGTCATTATTACCAAATTGTTCTCCCTATAGATTTCGTCAAAAGTAATTTCACCCTCTGGCTTCGCAGAAAAATAACTTTTTTCGAACATTTGTTTTAACTTTTGAGTTCCGCTATCAATCATAAATATATGATAAGGTACAACATTAGAACCACTAATTAAAAACGGAATCAATATCTCATCTGTGCCGTCTCCCGTGATATCCTTCATTATAAATTCCATTTCTTTATTTTTCTCATCTTCCAAATGCCATATCAAACTCGTGTCTTTTCCTAAAAGCAAATAACCATTGGCTGTTTTTTTATAAAATCTGTATGTTTTACCTTGATCCTGAACAATCTCCATGCTTACAAACTCTATGGAACCGTCATGATTAATATCACCCATTGATTTTACATAATAATCTTTTCCGTCAATAATATGGTGGCCTTCATCGCTTTGAGGAGCAATTGATTTCTCGGGAAAAAACTGTCTTAACAGTTTTAATTCGTCATTTTCAACTAATGGTTTTTCTGATCTAGAAATAACCCCCCTAAAAAGAAAAATCAAAGCCAAAAATGCTACAAATATCAATAACCCAAGAATAATTTTATATTTCTGCAACATAATTCAATTTATCCTTGAAATCCGCTGTCCTCAATGTTTTTCTCTTCGTTATATTTTTCGTAATATTCACCATTCCATCTAAAAAATTCTTTTATGATTACTGTCTCGGTTAAGGTTTTGCCAGCTAAAAAATGCGTAATAACAATTTCCTTTTTTCCATCATTGTTCAAATCAATAAACTCTGGCCTTTTCTCGCTCCATATTTTTACCTCTTTATCTCCATCTTTAAATATAATCGTAAACAACTTGCCATTTTTTAAGGTATAAATTTCAGTATTAAGCAACTTCCCATCAATAGAAAAAATTGTTATCTCCTGCCAATTATCGTTGTTAATATCATCTACAGATACATTTTGACTGTTTTTTATATTATCAAAATTTTTGGGAGCAGGCCACCTTGTCAGCAGTAAGTAGATTGCTAAAAGCACTAAAATAATAACGATGTGAATTACTATTTTTTTGTTTAGATATTTCATAATCTTACATCACCAACTATTGCATTCCGTTACCTTATTCTTGCACCTTTTCTTTCAAATTAATTGCGTATAAAATATCAAAAAATTTAAAATATAGTTTTTCTTCTTTCGGGTCAAGAAAAATATAGGTAATCTTTCTTTTTTTCTCTTGTAACAAAAATCCTTTATCATTTTTATCTTTTACCCATGCCAAAGACAAAGAATCTCTGCTAAATAGCTCCCTGCTTTCATATTTGTCTAAATCGATTAGTCCAGTAATTTCTTTTTTATTTAGATTAATTTTGTAAAATTTATTGCCTAGTTCTGCTAAAGATAAGCAATAAACTACTTCAGCATCTTTTTTAGACCAAACACATCTTGGAACATTAAACTCTAATTTATCGTCTACGACTTGCTCTTTGAAATTATCACTTGCATTCATCAAGGCAAGAATTACTTTTGCGTCTTTTGTCTGTTGTACAGAATAAAGAATAAGATTTCCGTCAGGTGACCATTGCGCGCCATCCACTAGCTCTGCTTGTTTTAGTATTTTTTCATTTCCATCTAAGCCAACCAAAATAAGTCCAGGCGAACCTTTGCCCCAATAAATAATATCATTTCCAAGCGGGGACCAAGCAAGTCCACCATCCCAGTAATACAAATAGTTATCCTCCTGGTTTGCTACTGCGATATCTTTAAAATACTCTGTGCCCTCACCTCTCAAGTCAATGATTTTCTTTGCTTGCGAGCCATCCGGGTTTGAAGTGTAAAGCGTATAATGCTTTTTATCTTCTTGGTAAATATATGCAATTTTATCTCCTTGAGGCGACCAACTCACTGCTTGCATTTTCCAGTCTAAGTATATTGTCTTGTTATTGCTTAAGTCATAAAACCAGAAAGTAGAAACTCCGTCTGGCGCATCCTTTACTAAAAAAACACTTTGCTCTACTCCTAGCTCATACTTGAGATTGCTCATCTCTATAATTGCATAGTTATAATCTGGAGACCATATAACTTGCGATACAAATCCAAAACTATTAGATAATTCCTGTCTTTGTTGAGAACTTATATCCAAAGAATAAATTTTAGGCAAGGAGAATAGATCTCCTGCTGTATATAATAATTTTTCATTTTTTGAGTTGAAAATAGGCGAATTTACCCCATGTGTATATTCGTAATATTTTTGATTTGTTATTACTCGTTGGATATCTAACTTTTGAAATTCTATACTTTTCTCAACTTTTTCTACTTGAATGTTTTGCTTTTTAAATAAATCTGGATACAAGAAATACAAAATAACGCCAACACTAATGGCTATAAATATAATAAATAATTTAACAATTAATTTATTTTTTTGAATCATAAAGTTTATATACCTTAATAGCTTATAACACTTCCATAAGCTGCCTCTTGGTCTGCCCAACAAAATTCTACTACGCTATCATTATTTACCCCTATGGCCTTAAAAACTTCTGGTGAAGCGCCTGCCACCCTGCCTGTATTCTCGGCTGGCCCATAATCTAATATGCCAGCAACTATAGCCTTCCGGGTAATTGGGTTTTTTATCCAAATCTTTTTGCCAAACCACCATGTCTTACTGCTACCATAGACCCACCTCATGTTCATATAGTATTTTTCGTGGTCATTTTCTTTAGCTGGTTTATTAAATGCTGCGTAAGTAATTGACATAGTCCAGTATTTATCAGTTTTAGGATCAATCCAGGGGTTATTAATATTATTAGTGGTTTGCGCCGCACCAGTAAGATTATCAAAAAAATCAGGGAAAGAAGTAGGGTGTGTATAAATATCATCCTGCTTATTAAATTGTTCTTGATCGTTTAATCTTTGTTTATAAACGCCAGAACTTTTATCAATCCATAATGGCAAGTGCATTTCTTCGGCAATTAACCCAGAAGCAGCTGGCAATGTTCTACTTTCTAATTCAGAATAACATACAATCTGCATAGGGTTTTGAGGGCCTTTTATCACTACACTCACACTCTTGTTGGTGCCATAGCCGCTGCGTAGGGTTTGAATGCCGGTTGTTGTCGCGGCATTAAGTGGAAAACTCTCGTTCCACCCATAGAGCAACTGGCCAGCTACTACGCTTTCGTAGTGGGCGAACCAAGGTATTTTACTACCTTGGGTAAATATTTGGTTTGGCGTGGGAGAAATAATCTGGGCGGTTAAATTAGGAGTTAAATGCGTTCTCCAGAGATGTCCCCAACCGCTCGGCCATTGTTCTACCGTATACCCCCCATTCAGTCCCTCGCCGATAATGTAGCCGGCGTCGCCGTTGTTGGGGTTGAGGTCAATATAGACCAGGCCAGTCCAGTTTTGGTAGGTGAATTGCTGGTTGGGGGTGTAAATGGTGTTGCCATTGTCCACACTGGCGCGGAATTTGGTTTTGAGCGCTTCGGAGATAATTAAAGCGTTGATGGCGTTGCGGTTGGCGCTGGTGATTTTTATCACGCTCCGATTAGGAATCTGGCCTTGGTTAATCATTTTCAAACCCTTGACCGTGCTCATGGCTTCTATGTTGTAGTCCTCTTCAAAAATACTGCTTTCGTTGAGCGAGCCCTCCAAGCCAAACAAATGCATAAATCTTGTTTGGTTCTTTTTAATGTCCGAGCCAAAGTGGCTAAAATAGTTTACCTTAGATGAAGAGTCAATGCGCAGACCTTTCCAAGTAAAGCTGTAGGGCTGGCCGGCCTGGTAGCTAATATCAATGCCGTTAAACACTATGGCTCTTGTGGCCTCGTTGGTAAATTCTCCCCCCAACACTTGGGCCAGCTCGTTGTGGCTTTCCTGCAAACGACCTAAATAGTTAAGAGCGGTGCGGTAAAGTTTTTGCGAAGAGGCAAACTCGGCTGTTTGGGTGTCTTGCTGGGGCCGGGTTTCGGGCAAAACAATGCGGTCGGTGTTAATGGCCACTCCCTCGTCGTTGCCGGCAATTACTTCTTTTTGTATTATGTCCTCAGTCAAGGTTGTCAATTGCCCATTGGTTTGGCCGGGGGTTAAAAATGTCATGGTTAAGTTTTGTTTTTTGCCCAAGGCGATTTCTGGAGCGCCAGCCAAGCCGCCGCACTTAATTACGCCCTGCGCCTTAACCACGGGCTTGATGTGAACCAAGGATAAAGGCACCACATTATAAATATCGCCAAACGAGTCAATCACTTGCTGGTCAGCGGCGCTGGCGGCTGTGTAAGTGATAGCCAATTGCTTGTCGGCCAAATCAGCCAAGGTGGTAGTGCAATTTAGCAGCTCTGTGCCTTGAGCTTGATCAGTGAGCCGAAAATTTATTTTGTGTTTTAAGCTTTCCGGGGCTTGGGCATACTCGGCGATGTTCTCAATAATTTCATAGGGCAAGGTATTGGGAATAAATTCCAACTTTTCGCTTTGGCGATATCTCTTGGTTAAAATATCATCATAAACTAAATCCGGATGATTGGCTGTTAGATAGCTTTCAATTTGGGCGCGAAAGGCCTGCATTGGTTTTTGGCTGCCATAAGCCCCCTGCAAGTAGGCCTCATAAAAGCTGGCCGCATTAAACCCCATTTCATCAACCACATCTTCCACCTGGCTGGAATAAATCGCTTTCAAGCTGGGCTCCAGAGGCACCCACATTTTGTCGGCCTCGTTGGCGTTTTGAACAATGCCTTGTGTGTAATCATAGGTAATATACGATGTAACCCAGGTGTGCTCTATCACAAAAAATAAAGGCGCGTCATTGGCGTCGGTGTATAAAATATAAGGAATATGAGTTTTGGAAAACATTTTGGCCACCACAATCGGGTCATCTACGCCCAAAAGATTCATGGCTTGGCTCAAGCTTAATTTGATTTGGCCCCTTTGATACTTGGCTGGATAGCCAGCATATCTTAACAGGGCTATCAACAAAGCAGATTGATCAAAATCATTGCCCGCCCGCTCTATCAAGGTGGCGTCGGTGCCCTTTTTAACACCATAATAGGGCACATAGTCAATATTATTTTTAACAAAATTAAGAATGTTCAGCGGGTCTTTGCCCAAGCTATCAGCCAAATCTTTAATGCTTTGGCTAAATTTTATTTCTCCTCCTTCGGCCAAATATTCCGGTGATATGCTGGCTGTTTGCAAAAGGCCTAGCTGGAGCGGTTGGCTGTTTATTTTTGATAAAACGCCGCTAACCTGCCCAGCGCTTTTACCAAGGATTGTCTTGCTAATGCTAGAAATAACCGAGCTCAAAAAGCTGGGCTTAAGCGACGATTCTTTCTTTCTAATAACCTGCCCGTCTACGGTTGATTGAAAAGGCCGAGGATTTTCAGGAGTGGTTGTTAGCTGTTCTTTAGGAAGCAAGCCATCTACAGTTTTAGATAATTTGCTATAATCGCTTGAGCTTGTAAGGGCTTTGCCGATTTTTACTTGATAATCGGCTTTAAATTTTTCCAACCGCTGAATAATTTCTGGCGATGCATTTGTTTGCTCCAAAAAGCTTTTAGTTGCGTCCAAGTCTACCAAAACTTTCTGATATGATGTTTGAATATTCTGATATTGCAAAGAAAGCGCTTGTTTATCGTGGCCTGCTAACAAACCTTGAAAAGTTTTAAGCTCCCTCTCAAGGCCTTGAGCGTTAAGCTTTTTTGCAGAATTATCCTGCGCCAAAACCTTAAGCGGCCCCAAAAAAGCAACGGCAAATTCTAAAATAAAAACCGCCATCAAAAAGATTAAAAACGGTTTTTTCATAAAAAGTTTCACCTTGGCTATCTGCTTAAACATAAACTTTCATTGCTTGGATTATACATATAGTCAATAGCTTTGTAAATATCGCAAGCATTATCGCAATAATCCTAATTTTTCTATAACAGCATCGTCTTCAATATCAATTGTTTCGCGTAATAAGCTTTTACTTAAATCATCCATATTTTTATCTCCCGGATATCCATCTAATAAGCTTAAAAGATATTTTTTAAGTTCTAAACTATCATAACCCGAAGAGTCTATCGTTAAAATCGTCCCATTGCATAAAAATTTTCCCGATGAATGCGTAGCGGTTTTTTGGGGAAATAAAAATTTAGTAAATAGCTCTATCATAAATCCAAGTCCATATCCTTTATAATCACCAGCTGGCACAACATATTTAACTCGGAAAGGATCTACGGTGAAAAATCCTTTTTCGTCTAAATATGTTTCCTTTGGCAAAATATTTTTCTTATCATTCCCGCGCTCTTTCATTGCAAAAGCGTAGCTCATGCTTTTTTTTGAGGTGGCCATATCAAATATCACTGGCGGGTTTGAAGCAAAAGCAAAACACAATGGATTAGTGCCTATTGTATCGCGCCCGCCCTTGAGGCGCATAAATCTATCAGTATTATTGAATAACATTACAGAAAGCCCCAGCAAGTTAATCAACTTATATGCCACGCTAAATAGGGCGCCAAAAGGTAAAAGGTTTTGATAGTGCGCGAAACGCTTTTTGCTTCTCTTTAATTCGTTAACCATCCATTCAATGCCCAAAGCGCCTATCATGCCATTCATATTTACAAATAATACCTCTTTATCTTTCTTTAATATTTCAGGAACAGCCCCTATCGCTTGCGGAAAAAAATTCATATCCCAAAAAAGCTTTGATAGCCCGTGTGTTTTGATTCCCGCAAGTTCAGCAATAAGATAATGCTCAATAATAATATCTATCTCGCTATCTTTCAAAGATGCTTTCTCTAAAATTTTCCTCTTTAATATCTCCTTTATTTTTTTAATCTGAAAAGTCATAAACCACGTTTTACATTATATTTCTTAAAAAGCTCTTTACCGGTAATAGAGCTTAGCGACTCCTTGGCATACCCAAGCGAATAAGCGGTTTCCTCAATAGATTGGCGGTCAAAGCCCTCGATCTCTATATAGGTTGCTATTAGTGGCTTAAGCCAGCTATCAATGTCTATCCTTGTTCCATAAAGCCGGCTGATGTAAGATTTTCTATCTTTAATTTCATTAGAAACAATAGTAAAACCATTATCAGATAACCATTTTTTAACTTTCAATAATTTATCAGAATCGTTAATTTTTACATTGATCTCTTTTTCAATTTTTAAATTAGGATCTTCTCCGCCAATCTTATATTTCAAAGTAAATTCATATACCCCCTTTTGTCTTCTAATTCGCAAATAGGCCCCTGCCGCGTCAAGAGACACGGTAAACCCTTTTGTAATTAAAGATAAATGTTTTACCATCTCATCCAACTCTTCGTCTCCAGAA
Organism: Candidatus Gribaldobacteria bacterium; assembly: GCA_026396705.1. Classification (GTDB taxonomy): domain Bacteria; phylum Patescibacteriota; class Minisyncoccia; order Minisyncoccales; family CG1-02-41-26; genus CG1-02-41-26. The sequence goes on along the minus strand of JAPLWE010000064.1, from coordinate 33,355 downwards.
AGTTCGGGAGCTTTATGGGGTGTTTCATAAGATTCAATGGTGGTTGTATCGTCCAGTATTAATACAGAGTTGTTAGATTCCAGCTTATCAATAATAATTTTATAATTAACTTCCAGTATTTTGGCTTCAATCTCGTTTACTTTGTCTGAAGTAAGATAAAAAATAAGCTGCCCCATGTCATCAAAATTCTTATCAGTATAAAAAGCATAATAAATCTTTTGCGCAAGTTCATAACGATCTTCTACGGACTTACTGCAATCATATTTTATCGCGTTATTATCAAACCTGTAAATAATTATAGATAGAATATACTTAAAAATCATCTCCCACGATAACTGATCCTTAATATCAGATTCAGCAAACCCCAAAAGAAAATTATTGACTATATCAACCAATAGAGCATTAGATAAATTATTAATTATGATATGAGCCAGCAAATAATATTTATCCAGCTCTAACGGTCCTGTCTGGAAGTTGTCAAAATCGCAAATTTTAACTTTTCCATCTATGTAAAAAATATTTTTGGGAGATAAATCGCCAAAAATATTGAATTTATTGGCAGCTTTTACAGTTTTTACCAGCTCGCTTAGATACGGAAGATTGTGCCTGTTTAATCTAAATGTTAAATTATCCTCAAAATTAACCGCGGTTTTATCGCATTTCAGCTTGAAATGTTCTTTATTGATCCTGCCGCAAAAATCACCCGTTTGCTTGCCTATATTATAATAATCTTTTAAGGACAACTTGCCATTTTGCATTAGTTGAACAAAATTACTCTCTTGCCCGCCGATATTGCTCATTAATATTGCGTTCTCTTCCATAAAAAAATTAATTAATTCTGGCACACAGCCGGGCATTAATTGATTTAATAATTTCATAACCTCAGCCTCAAACTCTATATCATTTGGCGCTAAATATAAGTCAGAGTTTTCCTTGAACGAATCACCCCTAATTTTCAAAATAAATTGTTCTCCCTTTTCGATTACAACTAGATAAGTATAATGCACCAGACCGCCAGACACATTTTCAATGTTTATAATATTTCCCCCAAACATCTCTCTGATCTTATCTATTAAAGTATTTGATATTATGCGCAACATATTGATTGGATTTATATAAATTATATATTTCAGCAATCGCTGTAATGGTATTATTATGGTCCTGAAATTCAGATTCAAGCTTTATATCTTTTTTATCTTTAATATAATCAAATACCTGTTTGATGATCGTAAACCTTGACTCTTTCATTAAATCTTTTTCCATTACGCCCAATTTAATCTGCTCAAAACCCTCCCCGCCAATTAATTGGGTATTACGAAAAATATTGATATCAAAATGATCCTCACTGCCAACATCGCCTTGCTTAAAAGATTTTTCTTCCTCTTGATTTTGATTCTCAAAAGACTGATAACTATGAATTTGTATGCACAAGACTGGAGCAATTTCTATATTCCACATTTCGTGCCTCAATCGGCCGTTGGACTTATACATATCCTCTGGTAATTCACGCCAAGCTCTTCGGCTGAAAGAATTCTGCAAAAGATTCACCGGACAAGAAGAAATTACCGAATTATCCTCCCTTTTAAATTGAAAAATATTATAACTATCAATCTCGCCGAAACCTCTATATAAAGTATGATTAGCAAGTAGCCTGTGGAAATCTTTTGTTTTTAACAATTGTTCGTAGTTATTTATTTTAATATTTTTAACGAAATCTTGGCAACTAAATTTCATAGAAGCAATAGAGTATTTTTCGATTTCTTTATTAATCTCCTGCAACCAAAAAACCATATCAATAAAATGATAGCCAGAATGCATAATCTTGCCATAACCAAACCTATAAGGGTGATTTTCCCGATAAATTAGTTCATCGGGCATATTCCACATTCCGTCGCTATGAAAACACTCCATATAATTAATAGGAAGATCATATTCATTAACGATGTCGCCCAGAAGCTTCTTGATACATAAAAATCCTTTATGGCTTCTTCGTTGCGTAGTAACAAGGCATTTGACATCTGCCTTAGCGTTAAGCATCGCTATAATATTATCTTTTTCTAAAATCATCCTTTGGCTGATTATGGTATTGAATTCATAATCAAAGCCAGCAACGGGCGGTTTATCTACTATTATATGAATTCCTTTTTCAATAAAAAACTTTAAATACTTAAAGTGAGATTTCGGTTCGGTTGAGATTATAACAACATCTATTTTTTTATGTTCAAGAATTACTTCTAATTGTTTTATTGTATTTCTTTCTATCTCCGGCGAAAACCTTTCCTCGCCTTCAACAAAAATCAATTGCTCAACCGCAATGCCTTCTTTTTGCAAATAACTAGCAATAGACTCGCTATCGCCAATAACATCAACCAAAAACTCTACATTGATATTATAATCATCTTTATATTTTTGGATAAATTTTATATAGTTTTGCTTGCAAAATGGTCCAAGCCCAATAATGCCAATATCCATATATTTCTATTTCCTTAAACATTAGCACAACCCCTTTACTTTTCCAAGATAATGTTTAATATTAGAGCCGTCACAGAACCTTTAATACACATAATCTTCATAAGGAGGAAGGATAAATGAATAATTTTCAAAAGAGAATTATTGCTATTGTTTTTGGAGTGAGCTCGGGCGTAACGGTAATGGAGTTTAAAATAAAAGAAAAGCCCAGAGAAATACTGCGCGCCGACATACCGTGGGAAAAATCCACTAATGGAGCAATATGCATGCCCACGCGTTGGCTTGCTACATTTTTCCAAATGATAAAAAATTATGCCACCTCTGGCGATGTTATCACTGGAGCCACCTGGGGCGCCGATCTTCATTGGTCATCTCCTAGCATCCAGCACTATCAATCAGTCCAGCAAAAGCACCTTGAAATGGTTAAAAGTATCGTGCCACCGCTAGAAATCTATTTGAATACAGGCGGAGTGAATGTAGATATTTATCAGCCCTATGCTCAATTGGAAGCCATTAAAAAAAGATGGCCCCAAATTAAATATGGCTCAAAAGCCATCATACCATTTAATGACCACATAACTTGGTATTTATCTGAAGAAAGAAAACACGATCCGAATATGCTCAATAGCCAAGGGCTGTTAGCAAAAAATTGGCGAAGTGTATATGAAAAAATATTTGAACCAAACATTGTCGCCAGGATAAGACCCTGGGCATTATTCCAAGAACAAGAATTAATTACAGAATCATCTGGAATAATTATAGTCCCATTTTCGCACGATTCCTTGTATTCTCGGATAACAGGCTTCGCCGAATGTGAATCATTATTATGGACTGGTTCATGGTTTGGCAGCGCTCATCAAGTAGACCCCTCAATAAAACCAAACGAAAAGACTTTTGAAGCCCAAATCTCTTTTGAAGGTCTTGGATCTAAACGATCTGCCATTACAAATGTTAAAATGTTCGGAGCTATTTATAAAGAATTGCTCCGCCGCCTTGGGCTAAGCTATAAAAAAGCCTCCGAATACAGCCTCCCTTTCATGAGAACAGAACAAGAAAGCCATCTTAGCGATGAAGATATAAGAGAATTGCCCAATGATGCCACTTCTGGCGCTGACTTTATAATGAAAAAAGCAGAAAAGAAAAACCGAGTAGTGCCCTTTTTTATTAAAACCGTAGCCTATGCGGGCATACAGAAAGATAAAGAAGTAGCAAAAACTCTCGATTTAGAACAAAAAAATGAAATAGGCGTCACTGGAGGATTTGCAGAAAATGAAGCTTTCCTTGAGGCTCTCAGGGTAATGGGCTACAAAGTCTATATACCATCCTTTGCTGCCATTTCTACCCACGCCGGATTAGCCGCAGACGCCTTAGTGAGGCTCGGTGTTGCCAGCACCTATAATAGCGCATTAAAAAAATTTGTTAATTAACATCCATCATCCCAAAATTAGCTCTGGCTAAGTTTGGGATGTTTTAATTTTTAATGGCCTACCCACGACCAAAGCGATTCTCGACAAAATATTGCAAGACAGGTAATTGCAAAGGAAAAATTGTTTCTGGGTTTTTATTGATTATTTCGCTTAATTCCTCAATAGTAACCCAGCGCGGGTCTTTGGCCTCGTTAGGATCAAGAATTGGAGCGCCTTCAGCTCGGCAAAGAAAAACAAACCCTATCCAAGGCAAGCCGTTGTTTGTTTGCAAAACCTGCTGGCAAAGATAGGGCTTAAAAACAAAGGCCTGTCATAAACATTCTCATAAGCGTCAATACCTCCGGCTGGTATTTCTAACATCCCGGAATACATCGGGCTGGTGTTTGGCTTCCAGCGAGTTTGCAAGAATATCTTTTTTTGCCCGGTCTCTTCTTTATACAAAATAGCGGAAACAACCGCCCTAGTTTGATTATTTGTAGTCATAATTAATTTATAAAAACTTTTTGATGGATTGGATGTTTTTTTCTGCGCCAGCCGGGCCGTTTTTTAGGCGATAGTCCAGATCCCAAAGCGCGGATTTGTTACTGTCGTATTTTAATTTTTTGATGGCCTGCTCATAACTAAGCCAAAGATACTGCGTGTGTTCGCTACTGATTTTCAGCTCTCTTGATGGCGCTTCAACGCCAAAGGCCAGCTCGGGAATCATAATAATATCGCCCCATTTTAAGCCGCGGATATTGACGGCTGGAATGGTAGTCATGGATGCCAACCTAATATAGCGCGCCTTTTTGTCAATCAGCGCCTCCTCGTGGGCCTCTCGCCTCGCCGCCTCAATGGGGCTCTCGTTGCCCTCGCCCCCGCCGGCCAGGCCTTGCCAAATGCCCAAATCCCGCCTCTTAAATATAGCGTAGTAATACTTGCCGGCTGTTTTGATAAAAGGAAAAATCAACACTTGATAGGGCGCTCTCATAATATAGTTTTCTCAAGAAGCCATTCCCAAAGCGGCGCAACCTTTATTATTATGCCGTCCTTTTCTATCTGTCGGCTTTCGTCCCAAGTGAGTATCGTCAATTTTTTTACTTTTAACTCTTTACCTGCTTCAATCAAAGCTTTTATTTCTCTTTGTTCAGCTTCTGGATTTGTTAGGTCATAGCAAACTTGTATCAGTTCGGCCACCTCTATTCCTTTTTTTACCACAAAATCAACTTCACGATTATTGCGAGTTTTGTAATAAAACAATTCTCTATTCGGCTTCACTCCGCGCTTAACGAGTTCAATAAAGACAAGATTTTCCATCAACCTGCCTTTGTCGGGAGAATGCTGAATTGCTTTTGCGCCGACAAAACCATTATCAACAACATAAACTTTTCGGGGCGACTTTATCCGTTCTAACGATTTTGGCGAGTAGCGGAGCAAGGAAAAAATTAAATATGCCTCTTCAAGATAATCTATGTATTTTTCTATAGTGGTGGCGCTCTTTAAGTTTAAGGCCTCAAGCAGTTTGCGCGCCGTATACAAATTGGCAAAATTATTTATCAGATGCGCGGCCAAGTTGCCTATCTGGGTTGAAAATTTAACCCTATGTCTCTTGACCACATCTTTGAAAAGAGACGCGTCAAGAAGAACATCAAGGTAATCTTTGGAATCAACATTATTTAATGTCACTTCGGGAAATCCGCCATTAAGAAGATAATTTTCCGTAAGATGCAACAGTTCGCCTCGTTGTCGCGGCAAAGAAGCGTATTCTTGGTTTATAACGAATTTTTTTGCTCGAAGAAATTCGTTGAAATCAAACGGCAATATTTCTATGGGCATATGCCTGCCAGTAAGATGCGTGGCAAGTTCTTTTGAGAGTAACTGTGCGTTAGATCCGGTAAGCACAAGATTATACCCAGCGCGATGCAAACGATTAACAAAGAGCTCCCAACTTGGCAGGTTTTGTATTTCATCAAACAAAATAGTTTTTACATCGCCACCATACGCGACATGCAATTCTTTCATTAGTTCGTCTGTAGATACGCCGCCTATATTTGACAATATTTCATCATCAAAATTGAAATACATAAACGGATAATCCTTCAAAAGCATAAGAGAAAACACCGACTTGCCAGCCCGTCGAGGGCCGAGAACAACTTTTATTAAAGTTGAATCCAACCATTTTCTAGCAAATGGTTCTTTGGTTCTATCTATGTAGGCAAGAGCCAAAAGCTCCTCTTTTTGCAATTTTTGGCTAGAAACGACATTTTTCAGGCTATTTTGCATATTATTTTACTTCTAATGGACAAAATAGGTTGTTTTTGTCCAGTAGAAGCATTATACTGGACAAAAAAGCAAAAGTCAATCGCAAGGCCTTCATTTATTCTTGCGTAATCTATTTATTCAGAGATATTAAATTTTAAGGCAAAGTTCATATATCTTTTAATCGGTTTTTTGTAGGTAGGCTAGCCAATAGTTTCTTTTATAGTTTTGGTTTTTAAATTTGGCGTAGCCGGATTTTTTAAGCAGTTTTTTAATCTTGAAATGATGGCTATAAAATTGTCGGAAATCTTTTTCACTAAAAACTCTTTCAACTAAACCCAGCTCTTTAATAGTATAAGTGTCATGTTCGGGCCCGGGGTAAAGCTTTAATAAATTTTTGGCGTTTTTGTCGCCGTCTTTGCGTAAGCCTCGCACAAATAAATAGCTATCTTTTTTCAAAACGCGATAAACCTCTTTGATATAGTTATTCCTTTCTTGATCATTTAATGAATTTGATGAGGTAATGTCCAAAATCAAATCAAAATGCTCGTCAGGAAAAGGATAGCCCGCCCCGATATCTCCCACAATATAGTTAGTTTGGCTGTCAATTTTCATCTCTAGGGCTCGGCTTTCTGCCAAAGCAATGGCGGTTTTTGAGATGTCTATGCCTACAACTATATTGCCAAGCTGGGCTAAATAATTAGCATTTCGGCCCGTGCCGCAACCCAAATCTAAAATATGCAAACCCGCCAAATCAATTTTTGCTTCTTTTTTGAGATACTTAAAAAACCGCAAGGCGTCGCTTTGCGGTTCGGCCTTCTTGGTTACTAATTGAGGGCTATTGTATTCGTTTTCCCAAGCTTGAGTTTGCGCCATAAAAGTTTTTTACTCGCCAAAGAGGTCGGCAATTTCAATATGATAGTGCTGTTCAATAACATGGCGACGCAGTTTAAGAGTAGGGGTAAGCTCGCCTTGTTCTTGAGAAAAATCCCGGGGCAACAACTTAAATGCGCGAATTTTTTCATATTCGGAAAGATTGGGATTAACTTTTTCATCTAAGCGCTGTTGAAAAAGGTCAATTAATACTTTACTATTAACTAATTGCTCGGGTGGTTGCAAGGGTAAATTGTTTTCCTTGAAAAACTGCTCAACTTTTTGCCAATCAGGCGTAATTAAAGCGCCAATAAATTTATGATTGTTGCCCAGCACTATTGAGCTGGCAATAAAGCGGTCTTTGCTTAATTCGCTTTCTACGGCTTCAGGCCAGACATTTTTGCCACCCGAGGTAACAAGCATTTCTTTACGCCGACCGATAATAGTCAAAAAACCATCTTTATCCAAAAAGCCCAAGTCGCCGGTTTTGAACCAACCATTTTCATCAAAGGCCAGCTGGGTTTCTTCTTGATTTTTGTAATAACCCTTGAATACATTTGGCCCTTTCACTAAAATTTCTTTAGTAGAACTAATTTTAACTTCAACCTGCGGAACAATTTTACCAACCGCCCCAATCTTAAAATCTTTTTCGTGATTAACCGCCACCACCGGCGATGTTTCAGTTAAGCCATAACCTTCAAGCACGGTTAGGCCCATTTTTAAGAAGAAGCGGGCAATTTTTTCATTAAGCGCCGCGCCACCCGAAACTGTCAAACGCAATCGCCCGCCCAATTGCTTTCTAATTTTTTTGAAAACAAGCTGGTCGGCTAAATAATGCCTAATGCCTTTTTTGCCTTGCTTTAATGCCCAAAGAAAAATTTTCTTTTTCAGTTCAGAAGTTTTAGCTTTCTCCCAAATTGTTTCATACATTTTCTCAAAAATGCGTGGCACTGAAATTAAAAAAGTAGGCTTAATTTCTTTAAGATTGGCTGATAATTGCTTAATGTTTTCAGCGTAAGCAATGGTTGCCCCGCTTAAAAGCGGAGCATAATAGCCTGCCAAGCGTTCTAAAACATGCGACAACGGCAAAAAAGATAAAAAAATGTCGCTGGGTTTAACCGCGACAACTTCGGTCACAGCGACGCTGTTGCTTAAAAAATTATTATGGGTAAGCATCACGCCCTTGGGCTCGCCAGTGGTGCCAGAGGTATAAACAATGCTGCAAACATCATCGGGTCGCAAAAGTGTCTTGCTACAAAGGTTGCTATCATTATGAGTAAGTAGCCACTCCCAATAAAAAATGCGGTCTTGCCAAGCTCCTGCTTCAACAGCTACTCTTTCCAAGAGCACTATTTTTTCAAGATATGGCAAACTGTTTTGGCTAAGTAAAATTTTGTTCAATAAATTGTTATTAGCCACAATAACAATCTTAGCTTGCGAGTGCTCAATAATTTTACTGATAGCTTGCGGGCTAAATGTAATATGCAAAGGAATCACAATGCCCCCTAAAAGCATAGTGGCCAAATCAGCGATAGCCCATTCTGGCCTGTTTTCGCTTAAAATAGCTACTTTATCACCCTTTTGCACACCAAATTTGCTCAAGCCCACAGCCAAAGTTTTTACTTTTTCAGCCATTTGGCTATAAGTAATAGGGAAATAAACACCATCTCGCTTATACAGAAGAGCGGTTTTGCGGCCAAACTTTTCAGCTGATTCTAAAAATGCCTCAGGAATAGTTTTGGCTATCATATAATTTTTTTTATAAATTGATAAATTTTAGCAAAAAACTCATCTCTAACTTTATCGTTAATGGTTGTATGGCGACGACTATTGAGCCAATAGAGCTCTTTAACATCAGAGCCAATATGTTTATAAATATATCTGGCGCTTTTAGGGAGAGCGAGTGGGTCGGCCTTGGCGTGATTGATCAAAATTGGCGATTTAACTTTAGATAAATTAGGGATCGTTTCGTTTTTGATAAAATCCAAAAAATATTTCAAACTCTTAATAGGAATATCCTCATAAAGCACTTCATTGACCTCTTTAATTTTGTCATTTTGACAAGCCCAAGGAGGCTTGTGATAATATGTTTTGAAACGGCCATAGAGATAATATCTCATCATAATAAACCACTGAAAATTCAAAAATATAGGCAAGCCAAAAGAAATAATTCCAGCTAAATCATCGGCAGTTTTTTGAGCCAACCAAAAAGCTAAATTACCCCCAAAAGAATTACCCACCACCACTACTTTCTCTACTTTTTGCTTGAGCAATAAATAAGCGTCCATCACCGAGTTTGTCCAGTCATCAGGCGTAGTGTTCATTAAATCCTTGGGTGAGGTGCCATGCCCAGCCAGCAAAGGCGCGTATACTGTAAAACCTTTATCCGACAAAAATTCGGCCATCTCCTTAAACTGACAAGGCGTGCTAGTGAAACCATGCAACATTAAAATGCCCACCGTTGAACTTTTATTAATAAAAATTGGCTCTGATCCCTTCATATATTCTTATATAAACCCATTTAAGCCAGCTTGTCAATGTTCAGCGAGTTTACCTAAACAATCTCAATGAATTAAGTAAAGGCGCAAAATCAGTTAAAAAATTATAAGCAGCCGCCCCGCTGGGACCCAAAACGCCCACTGCCACCAGCAATAAACCCAAGCAATTAATTACCCCCCACAAAATAAAATTTTGACGCACCACTTGCAAAGAGCGCCGGCCTAGTTTAATAATATCAACCAAGTTGCGTAGATTATCTTTCATCAAGGCAATGTCAGCCGTTTCCAAGGCCACATCCGAGCCCACCGCCCCCATAGCTACGCCAATATCAGCGATAGCCAAAGCGGCCGCATCATTAACCCCATCGCCCACCATAGCTGTTTTATCTTTTTCGTTAAGCAGGCCTTTCAAAAAATCAACCTTGTCTTGGGGCAAAAGCCCAGCCCGAAAATCTTTAATACCAATTTCTTTAGCCACGCTAGTTGCTACTGTTTCATTATCGCCCGTGAGCATAAAAATTTTTTCCACACCCAGCTTCTTGAGCTCTTCAACAACATGAATAGCCTCTTTTTTAACCACATCAGCCAACGAGATAAAGCCAATGGCTTTGTGGTCCATGCCAACCACAATCAAACTGCGACCCAATAATTTTTCTTGCTCAAAAGCCGTTTGCTCGTCAGTTGAAAATTCAACGCCATTGTTTTGTAAAAATTTCAAGTTGCCCGCCCAAACTGTCTGGCCATGCAAAACACCTCTCACACCCAGCCCAGACTCTTCGTGGACATCGTCTAAATTTAACGGCTTCACATTTTTTTCTTGCGCGAAACGATAAGCCGCCTGCGCCATGGGATGGTTAGACTCATCCATTAATCCAGCTAAAATAGCCAAAAATTCATTTTCTGTTTGGCCATTAAACACCACAACTTTTTGCGCCTTGTGTTTGCCCTTGGTTAAAGTGCCAGTTTTATCAAAAACAATTGTTTTAATTTTAGCAAAGCCTTCCAGATAATTTGCCCCTTTAATAATAATGCCCCGCTTGGCCGCGGCGGTCATAGACGCCATAAAAGCTAAAGGAATAGCCACTGCCAAATCATCAGCGCAAGTAACCAGCAGAATAGAAAGCACCAACAACAAGTTATGACTAAATGCATAAATTAAAATAGCCGCCACAAAAGTTAATAATATATAATAACTGGTAAACTTATCGGCCATTGATGAAATGGGCGCCTTGGCTTCGTGCGATGCCTCTACCAGTTTAACGATTTTAGCAAAAGTGGTATCCGCTCCAATTTTAGTAGCCTTAACAATAATAGAACCAGCTGCGTTCAAAGTTGAACTAAAAACTAAATCACCAACCGCTTTGAGCACTGGCTCTGATTCGCCAGTAAGCGAGGACTGATCCAAAGAGGCCTGGCCCGAAACCACCTCGCCGTCAACCGCCACCCGCTCGCCCGCATCAACCACCACCAAATCACCCAGCTTAATATCTTTGATTGATTTTTTAATAATGCCACAGTCTGTTTTGATATGCACAGTTTCTGGACGCAACTTAAATAAACTTTGTATGGCCGCTCTAGCTCGACCTTCAGTAAAGCGAAAAAGCAAACGAGCCGACGCTAACATTAAACAAATAAACACCGCCGAATGCCACTGACGGCTTAAAAACGCCATAGCCAAAGCTAAGCCAGCCAAAAGATCAATGGTAAGGTGGCGATGCCATAAAGATTTAAGCGCGCTAATGGCCACCGGCAAAAATCCCGCTACCGCCAACACCATTAAAATAATCGTATTAAGCTGGCCAAGATAATCAATGCCAAAAAAATCCGCAATAAGCACAACCACCGAAATGATAATCAAAATTAAGTCAAACCAAAAATAAAATGGATGGCCAGCAAAATGAAAAGTAGAAATTTTATGATATCTTTTTGTCATTATTTTATTTTAACTTTTCTTGCCCTAACTCACAAGGCATAAAACCAAAGACAAAGGAGGAAGCGCGCTGACTTCCTCCTTTAGTTTATAAAGCTCATTTATTTTTTGCCTCAGAAATACTAGCTAAAATCTCAAGGATATCAATTTGAGATTTTAGCCAAGCGAGCGCTTTTTCTTCACCTAAAAGAACTATAATTCTGTTTACTTGCTGGACCAATCCAGTTTTTAGCCCAAGACTCCCCAAAATCTGTGAGCTAACTTTTTCAATTATTGCCGATGAAATGTCTGTCGGATTAATTGTCTCTGTCGGAATATTGTCGACTACAACTTCTCTAAAAATTTCTGCTGGCTTAACTAACTCAACTGGTTGTTCGGCCAACAGCGCACTTCTTTCTTTTTTCCTGATAATATGGAGCCCTTTCCGGATAGGCAAAAGTGGCAACTCATATTTTTTCAAAACAATATTCATTCCCTCAAATGACCGCCCCACTTTCTTATTCGTGCTGACGGCATCTCTAATCTTTGTAATCCCCTCGTCGCCACTTTTGACCAGTTCCAAAAACTGATCAATATCTGTAATACCAGTAGCTTCAAGACGCCCTCGGCTTCTGTCGCTAAATTGCAACCAAATCTCTCTCCCATTTGCTATCTTTTCTGTAACCATAATATCCTCCTCTGCATCTATATCCAGTTCTTCCAAAATCTCTTTTGGTGGCTCTGGTATTATTTGCTCATCAACTATTTTTTCCATTTCCTCCAGCAATAAAGAAAAGTCAGGAGCCACTTCTCCCTTTTCAATTTCCTCTTCAATTTGCTGGAGCTCTTCAGGAGTTGGCGCATCTTCAATCAAAAGCTCTTTGACATTTCCGTTTTCCTCTTCTTCATCTCGAGGAACATTTGCTTGAGTTAATTCTCCAGCTTCGTGGAAGAGGCCATTCTTTAAGTTCTCATGAGTGCGCCATATCAAGCCCTTGCCTGAACCAAACTCCGGAAATAATAATTAAAACCCAATCAAACCAGAAAAAAAACGGATGACCCGAAAAATGAAAAGTGGAAATTTTGTGATATTTTTTTGTCATTACTCTATCCTATCAAAAATTAAACTATTAAAAAAGCAGCAGACCTCCTTTTTGTTTCTGCCGCTTTATGCTCTGACAAATTTTTATGTTAAAAATTTTGGAAGATCCCTAACAGATTCCAAAATGAATGCCTCGTCAAGACCAGCAGTTACAAACTGCTGTTTGGTTGCTCCGCCAGTTAGAACGCCGATAAATTTTATATCAGCTCCTCTGGCGGCTTCTAAATCAGACAGAGTGTCACCCACAAAAACTACTTCTGACCTTGGAATGTCCCTCTCCGACAGAAGAAATAAGACGGGGTCAAAAACATGGGGGTTTGGCTTACAGAATGGAAAGTCGTCTACCGCTTGGACATAATCAAAAAGGTTAAACGGCATACCAACCTCGCTCATTTTTTCTGCCAAAGAACTGCGGCGTCGGTTGCTGATCAAAGAAAGAAAATTCTCTTTTTTCTTTAATTCGTATAAAACCTTTTTCGCACCCGCTATCGCTGGAATGGATTGCCCTTGATCATACTTCTCGCAGGCTTTGTTAAAAGCTGCCACATCAACCCCCGGCCAGAGCGCATTGAGTAATTGTTTCCAAGGAATCGCCCAAACAGCCAAAAATTCTTCATGCGTTACCTCTGGCAATCCCAACTCTTTAGCCACTAAAAAATAATACTTCAATGCCCACTCCCGCGAATCTATAAGAGTGCCATCAGCATCAAACAAAACTGCCAATATATTATTCATTTTACATCCTCTCTTTTGTAATCCATCAGACTACTTTTGTTAATGAAGCTATTTTACAAATTCAGCCCTACCCTAAACCTAAATAATCAAAAAATCAAGTTTTGTCTAATTATTTCGCATTTTTTCTAAAACTCTTTTTTTAGCTAAACGCAAAGCGATATGGCGAGGGTTTTCGCCACTTTTTAAGGACTCTTTCAAAACAGTTTCCACGATTTGTTTAATTTTTTTCTCTACAATGTCAAACATTCTTTTGGGCTGATAGCCCCGATATTCAGCGTATGATGAAATTACTCCGCCCGCGTTGGCCACAATGTCGGGCACAATTAAAATACCTCTTTGGAAAAGTAAATGCTCAATATCTTCTTTCATGGGAATGTTGGCGGCCTCAACAATTACTTTGGCTTTAATTTGGCCTTGGTTGCTTTGATTAATCACATCGGTTACTGAAGCGGGAATCAACACATCAACTGGAATTTTCCAAAAATCATTATCTGACAATTTTTTAATATCCCCAGAGCAATGGCAAACTTCTTTTTTCTCTTGAATCATTTTTTCCATTATTTTATTGGCAAAACCATTTTCCGAAAAAATAACTCCGCTTTTATCAGCAATTAAAACAACCTTAGCGCCCATTTCTGTTAAAAATTGATAAGTAAACGAGCCTACATTGCCAAAGCCATGAATAGCTACGGTGGCATTTTTGATATTTATGCTGGCCATTTCCAAAGCTGTTTTGGCGGCTTGAGCCACGCCAAAGCCAGTGCTGCCTAACTCGTGTGGCAAGCCGCATTTTTTTTCTTGCGATTTATTTTTGGGAGAACATAAATTAGCTGGCTTACCCGTGGCTGACTTCCAAATGCCAGTGGCTTCAACAAACCAGCTCATTTCTTTTTCTCCGGTATTAACATCGGGACCAGCAATATATTTTTGCGGCGCCAATGGTTTAATCGCTTTGGCAAAGCTTTGCACAAATTGTTTTTTTAAGTCATCACTGCCACCCGGCCAAACAATGCCCGCTTTAGCCCCGCCAAAAGGCAAGCCCACCAAAGCGTTTTTTAAGGTCATGGCGCGAGCCAAGCGAGAAACTTCTTCCAAAGTAACATTAGGAGTCATTCTAATACCGCCCTTGCCCGGGCCAAAAGCTAAATTATCAATAACCAAAAAACCCTTCATTTTTATTTTCGGGTCATTTACTTCTAAAAGATATTGCGGGCCGAGTTCATCTATTTTGATATCCATATAATTTTTGTCTGAAAAGTTTACTCAATAATAAAGCACTTTGCTTTAATTGTCCATTGAGATGATTACATCAGCCGTGCTATATTCAAATTAGAGATTATTTCTATCTTTTCGCTTTTTCTAAAAAGGAGGTGCATGGCTATGCCAGCACAGAAAAAAGTAGAGGCGCAAGCCAAAGTGATTAAAACACTCTCCAGAGGCATGTTTGAAGTAGAGTTAGACAGTGGTCTCAAGCCGCTGGTCTATCTGTCCGGTAAAATGAGAATAAATGACATTAGAGTATTAGCGGGTGATATCGTTACGGTTGAGCTTTCTCCTTATGATCTAACCCGAGGGAGAATTATTTTCAGAAAGAAATAGGCAAGATGCGAAAAAATAGAATAATTAAAACCCCCTCTCATTCTAAACTTTAGCAATATTGAGGGGGTTTGTTAATTTATTCTACTTTTCTTTAATTCTTTTCTTATATCCAAATAATCCGGCACGGCTTTGGCCAGCAGATTCCAAAATTTTTGCGAGTGGTTAAACTCTTTTAAGTGGCATAACTCATGGCAAATAATATAATCGGCCAATCGCTCCGAAAGCAAAACAATTTTGTAGTTAAAATTCAAATTGCCTTTTCGCGAACAACTCCCCCAGCGGGTTTTCTGGTTTTTAATATTTATTTTGTTAAATTCAAAACCGTAAACTTTATTAAAATACTCAATCCTCCTCTGCGCTAAAGCCAAAGCAAATTCTTTATGCTTTTTATAATCTCTTTTGCCGCCTTTTACAAATGCCTGCACTGAAATGCTCTTAAAATATTCCAATTTACCAATAACCCATTGCGACTTTTGCGTTATAAACTTTTCAATAATTGGTTGTTCTACCCCAAGTGGGCTGGTAACTACCACACTACCATCACAATATACCGCAAGGCGCATTCGCTTTGCTCTTTTACTCCTTTTAAGTTTATAAGAAATTTTATTTTCCATAACCTCTAAAACTTTTTAGTGATTATATCTACCAACCTATTCAAGAACTTTGGAAAATCTTTTACGCTAAATCTGTCCTTATAATCTCGCAAAATAAGCTCTTGCAAATTTTGCTTTACATCTTTGATAAACGCATCTCGCTTTGAGGACTCTTGCCAACCTGCATCAAGCTCATCTTCAACGCGAACTCGTAATTCTTTTACAAATTCTTTGATCGCTTCATCTTTACCGGCTTCAACAAACTCCTGCGAAATCACATATAAAGCATACTCTTTTAAGTCAAGCCCCATTTCTTTGGCCTCGTTCCCCTTTGTTCTAATATCTTTCATTAATTGCTCATACCGGCGAATTCTTTCAGCCAGATCAATCTGATTTTGCTCAAATTCTTGCCTTATGGCCATAAGCCGCTCGCTAAACTTTTGATAAGCTGGATTTTCATCAAGGTTAATGGAAATCTCCTGCTTAAGCATTTTTTCAAGATTAAGCGCTTTTTGCTCTTCGTCCATTCCTTTTAGCCGCTCAAGTGTGTATAAATCGTCTACCCGAAGCTCTCTAAAATTCTTGGTAATGCCCTCGTAATCAATAATATCGCTTTTTTGAATTAGCGCCTTTACTTTTTCACCATACTCTTCAAGCAAGTATCTATCTTGGCTGGTTTGAAATTCTTTTAAAAATGCCAAGTAAAAACTGGTTACCCATTCAAACGACCGAATATATTGCTTTAAAAATGGATCAGGCGATAGAAATTCAAACAAGCTTTTAAGCTTGGCGTACTTTTCCATAAAATACTTCTGCTTGTCTTGATTATCAATAAAAATTTTCAAACATCTTCGTAAGTTGTCTATTGATGGGTCTTCTATATTCACGCCAATAAATATTTTCATCGTATCGTTCAAAACATTCACAAACCGCTCTTTTATTCTTTCAATATCAATCATGGCTGAATCAACCACATCCTCGTCAAAATCCAAGGCGTCGTAAAGATTGCGAGTGATGCCATAATAATCAATAATTTTTCCCGCTTCTTTGTTTTTATACACGCGATTAGTGCGGGCAATCGCCTGCAACAAATTGTGGTCGCGCAACGCTTTGTCTAAATACATTACTTGTTCAATGGGCGCGTCAAAACCGGTTAGCAACATATCGCACACTAAAAGAAACCGCAAAGACGATTTTGGATCTTTAAATTTCTCAATAACTTGCTCGCGTTCTCTTTTGCTGGTGTTATAAACTTTTAAATCATCCGAGTCGCTGTTTGGGTCGCCGGGTGAATAAACCACCGCCGACCATTCAGCTGGCACAAGCTTATCCAACAGTTTTTTATAACCAGCCACCGCCTCTCTGTCGTAAGCCACAATCTGCGCTTTAAATCCGTTTGGCGCCACATAAAGCTTGTAATGCTCTACAATATCTTTGGCCACCGCTTCCATCCGTTTTGGCAGTTTTACTAAGGCCGCCTTTCGGGCGTGTTTTTTCATTAGCTCGGTTTTTTGTTTGTCTGAAAGGTCGCCTGATATTTTTTCAAACTCCTCGTCTAATTTATCACCAGCAATGGCAAATTTTGAAAGCCGCGCCTCATAAGTTACGGGAATTGTTGCCCCATCATCAATAGCCTGCTGGATAGAATAATAATCCAAATAGCGCTTACCTTCTCCCTCGTAATTGCGAAAAGTGTTAGTGTGGGTTTTATCAACTGGCGTGCCAGTGAATCCAAAGAAAAACGCTTTCTTAAACGCGTGGCGCATATTGATGCCCGACACGCCTTCGTTGCCTCGGTGAGCTTCATCGGATAAAATAATCACATTCTCGTCCAAATTTTCCACTTTATTGCCAAGCTCGGAAAACTTTTGCATAGTAGAAATAAATATCCCGCTGGCTTTGGCTTGTATTTTGTCTTCTAAATCTTTTCTGGAAGTAACCCGCTCAACATTTTTACCCCCAGCATTGATAAATGTTTCAAATATCTGATCGTCCAAATCCACCCTATCAACCAAAATAAACACCTTGGGATTGGCTAGCAATTTATTAAACCGCAGTTTCCAGGCGGTAAAAAACATTGTGAGAGTTTTGCCCGACCCTTGCGTGTGCCAGATAAGGCCTTGCTGTTTTTCTTTGGTAACAACTCTTGCCACTATTTTATTGGTGGCTCGCATTTGCTGATAGCGGGCAATTTTTTTCACCAGCTTCTCTTTTTCTTTTTCAAACAATATAAAATTTTGAATAATATCTAAAAGATTTTCTTTGAAAAGCAAAGAAAAAAGCGTCATTTCCAACTCGCCCCCAAACTCTTTTTCAATTTCAACATCTTTCCACTGAAAAAAGTATTGTTTGGAGGCGCCCGTTGCCCCATAGACAGTTTTTAAGCCGTCGCTGGCGATATTAAAGCAATTCGGAATAAACAATCGGCGAGCATTTTTTTCGTATCGCTTGATCTGGTCAATGCCATTTTCAAAGCTAACACTTTCTGAAGCCGTGGGGCTTTTGGCTTCAATAACCACCAGGGGAAGCCCATTCACAAAAACCATCACATCGGCTCGGATATTTTCGGCGTTGCCCTCAAAATAAAACTGGTTAGTAACCACAAAGTGATTGTTTTCTGGCTTCTCAAAATCAAGCAACCTATAATCCTGAAAGTTTCCTGTGGCTGGATTTTTAAGATTGATGCCATTGCGGAGTTTATGCAAAAATTCTTGGTTGCTATCAATTTTTTTAACTTCCCGAACCACGGTTTGCGCCACCTCATCATCAACATTGTTTATTCTTTTCACCGCCTCCAAAAGTTGCGAGGTAATAATATACTCGCT
Source organism: Candidatus Gribaldobacteria bacterium (assembly GCA_026396705.1). Classification (GTDB taxonomy): domain Bacteria; phylum Patescibacteriota; class Minisyncoccia; order Minisyncoccales; family CG1-02-41-26; genus CG1-02-41-26. Next base: position 15,087 of record JAPLWE010000064.1, on the reverse strand, counting down.
CTCCAGCCCCCTCAACCCCGCAAACTCCTCGGGCTTGATATACTCAAACCCCAGCTTATCTTTAATAAACTTAATAATATACCCCTCAATTGTCACCTGCTCATTGAATTTCATAAAAATTAAATTAAAAGGAAATAATCAAGTGGAATCTTTACCACATTGGCATCTTCCAGTAATGCGAGTGGGTTGCTACAAATTACTACGCCATACTTAGCCGAACCAACTTTTTTCATAGTATTTCTAACCTGCGTACCAAGTTTCTCGCCCATGCCTACTTCAATTGGGATTATATTTTTTTCCGCGATGGTTAAAATAAAATCAGCGCCACCCTTTGAACTATCATAATTTAAAGCGCCCCTACTATTAGCAACAAACTCGCGATATATAATCATAGCAACAATATCTTCCATCAATCTGCCTTTTTGCTGAGCAAACATCTGTGAGTTTCCAGCAACCGATAAAAATGCCGACCGCATAGCCGATGACATAAATTGATATTTTGATGGTTTTCTTACTTTTTTTGCGTTAGAACCATATGGCATAATCCTTATTAATAGTTCGGTGTATTCTAATACCTCGAGGATACTTGAAGCCGTGTTAACGCTAATCTCAAGGGTTTTGGCTAATTTTTGCACGCTTAAAACTTCCGACTCGGCGAGTAAAAATAAAACTCTCTTAATATAGCTAATAGTTTTTGGATCAAAACGACCAAGGCCTTGAACATCTTGATTAATAACCTTATCAAGCAACAAATTTATGGTTTGATAAACACGAACTTCATCTTTGATTCTAACAGCAAATGGGAGAGTCCCGACTTTTAGGTACTCATCAATATAGAGACGATCTACCTGTGACCAAAAGCTGAATACCGATTGTTCGTAATTTTTTAATTTATCATAAGCTTCTTTTGCCGAATTAGATAAGAACAAGGCGTCTTTAATATTTTTCTTTAAATTTTTGATTGGATACTTGCTTTCCTTAATCATCAAAAATTCACAAAAGTTTGTTGGAAATAACTTCTCAAAAATCGCTCTACGAATAACATCTGGGTTTGTTTGTAAAGAAACAGCAGAAGAACCGCTACAAACTACAAAAACCTTATTTGATCTGTCGTAAACAGATTTCAATACCGACGCCCATTTGGAATCATATTGAGCTTCGTCAATAAAAATAAACAACGGCTTATTGATTTTTTCAAAACTTTCACCGATTGTTTTTTCATAAGCTGATAAAATGTCTTTAAGAGACGAACCTAAAACGTTCACTACCTCATCAAGCGAAATATAAAGCATTCTCTGTTGGCCGACTTCTTCGTAATGGTTAAGAAACAATTGAGCAAGAATTGTGGTTTTACCAACACCACGCAAGCCAGGAATAATAATCCAGCGATCTCGGGCTTCTGGATTATGCAAAAAATCTCTCAAATATTTATCAACCTTAATATAGATATTTCTTTGAGGGTACTTTTTGCCCTGCTCGTCTTGAATATAAGACCGTAACCGAAAAGGGACTTGAACAAGCTGATTTTGGACATATTTTAGTATTTCTTCCATATATTTGATATATTTCTAGAGTGATACAGTAACGCCACCTACTATATTACTACACTGATATAGTAAAGTAAATGCCCTTATTTTGCCTTAAAATACTGGGTTTTTAGACATTTTACTAAATCGTTTTGCTGAATTTTAATCTTAAAGTAGGTTATAATAGAAATGCATTAAAGTCGGGGTTGGGTTTCTTGTCCATGCCTCGGCTTTTTATTTTTTTCCTGTGGCTATCCATTCACTATTGATTACTTTCGTACATTTTCCTTTGTCTATCATGCCAGCGTCTGGCCCAATTCCTTTACAATTTACAAAAGTGGAACTTCTACCCTCAACTAAAACACCAGCCCTCCTACTATCAACGGCTCTCCTACTATCAACGGCTCTCCTGTTCGATGCTTTGATATTAAATATCAGCTTTATTTTTTCTATTAAGTTAAATCTAAACATATTTTTAATTTTTAACTCTTACTTTCCCGCTCAATAAATCCTGCATTAGGCCTTTTTTAAGCGTGGTAAGTTTTGCTTTTAATTTTTTATTAACCGAAATTTTTTCATCAACCGCTGAAAGAATGTTGGCAATTTTCTTCTGCTCATCTTTTGTTGGCAATATTATCGGAAGTGGATTTAATTTTTCTAAGTTAATATTCTTTTGAGCAGATTGAGTGGAAATACTGTTCAGATATTCTTTTTGGGTTCTAAGATAATATTCAAGAAATATTGAATCAATTTTTTCTGAGGAAGTAATGCCTATTAAACTATCGGGGAAACATGAATCAAATTGTAATATTCCCGTATCGCCAATATTTGCCGCAATAGTAATTACTATTGTTCCCTTTTTAAATAATTTACTGACTGACAGCCCTTTTTCATTTAAGGTTTGAGTGTATAAAGAAATTTTACCATTTGAATTAACGACATCACCAGTTTGGATAAATGGAATATCGCCACCATAAAATTCAGGGGCATTGCGTGGTCTATGTGAGAATTTTCCGCGCTCTACTTGTGCAATTTCTGATAACTTTACAACCTCCCACTCCTCTGGAATCTGTCCGATTTTTGTTTCCTTAAATTTTGTATGGCCAATACCGCGGGTAAAAAGCTGTTGCATCAATCCGCGTTTGAGCTTTTCTGTCGCCTCAATCACTTCCTGGGTTTTGGCAATATCCTCATCCACCGCCCCCAAAATCCCCGCAATCTTTTGCTGCTCGGTTTTTGATTTTGGAAATAATATTCTGTATGCCGAAATTGGCTGTCTTGTGATTTGGGGTTGCGCACCGCCAGAAATCACAGTGTTCAGGTTAGAATTTTTTAGAAAATAATATATATAGGGCTTTATAATTTTATTTTCATTTACTTTAATAACCATGGCATTACCGGTAATCCATGCTTGTTTTGGTGTCATACTGATGGAACCGCAAGAAGCACCCCTACAAGTGACAATAACTTCTGAATCTTCATGGTTAAATCTATTATATTTTCCAATAACCCCATTGGCGCCAAAAACTAAATACTTCCCAGCTGATAACATTTGGTTTTTGGATATAGTTTCGGGCTGATATAAGTCAGTGATATCGCCAAGATTCGCTTCTTGCCACCCGCTCGGAATATTCTTTTGTATAATTTTATTTTCCATTTATCTGTTTGGCAATATCAGCTATCGCCCTTTTAGTTTCCGCATCTTTCTTGCTTCGAGCATCTTCTTCAATTTTTTGATCAAGAATAAGAATAATTGAAAGCTTTAACGCAGGAAAATAAGTAAGACATTCTTCCTCAGTTAATTCGTGAACTCCCTTACTTAAAATTCCATAAATACTTTTCATTTCTACTAACTGGCTCGGTAGGAAAGTTTTAAGAAAATCAACCTTTTCATCCATCCGCTTTTTTAAAAATTCTTCATCAGCAACTCCGATTGATGCTTTATATTCTTTATAAGTATTCCAAATAATATTTTCAAATATTCTCCTTAAATATACGAGCGAGCCTGCCCCTGCGCCGTGTGTCATAAGCCCAATGGCCTTTTTTAGATCGTGTAAATCTTGTCTAGGAAGTACTTTGTCGTATTTTTTCTCAATCTCGGCATATTGCAAATCGACAAGCGATAAGAGCTGGCCGACCTTCATAATAGCCTCATTTGTTTTATAAATAAAAAATTCTAAAGTGTTTCCTTTTCTCTTACACTCAAGATTTAGTGCATAATAACCATTGTATGTACTATCACTTTGACCAAGGTTCCAGATCGCAATAGTATAAGTAGTATCAAATCCATCTGGACTATAAGCATCAACATCCCCTTTGAAAAATTCCCAAAAGCTCTTCTCTAGATCACCAAGCTCAATTGGTGTATACAATGGTAATTCAAAAAAGAACTTGTGTTTGCTGATTTTCTCTTTTTCTTCCTTAACATCTTCAGACATAAATTTAATATTTTAACACTTTTAAATATTCCTCAACTTTTTATTATTATTTTAATTTTTTAGCGGATTTGGGCAGTTTTTTGTTTTCGGATTTTAGTTTGCGTTCAAGTTTTTTTGTGTCTTCTTCGGGCGGTAAGGCCTCGGGCTGAATACCACTTTTAGCCAGCATCTCGCGCATATTCTCGTTATTTTTCACATGCTCATAGGTAATGGGTGTTTCACCTTTTAATGCTTGGTCTTTTTTTACATTAAAACTGGTTATCTCATTGGCTAAATCTTTGGCTTTTATGGTAACACCTGGCAAAAAATCAGCCAATGGCCGGCCATCAGGCACGCCTAGTTTGTTTTTCATATCTTGCGTGGAATATCCGCCAAATAAAGCCGAATCACCCTTACTCCGTATTCTGGCGAACCCTTGGCCGTCAACACCCCGCTCGAATAAAACACCCGAAAGAGTTTTTTCGGAAATAGTCAGTTTTTCTCTGGCGTGCAAACGCTCCCATTGCGCTAATCGTTGTTCTACTACCTCTTGTTTGCGTGTCTGAATAGCAAAATAAGTCATCGCAAAAGCAATTTCATTTTTTCTTGGGTCGCCATTTTGAGCTATAAGGTAGCAGGCATAACGGGTTAGCATAATATCGGCCACTTCTCGCTTACTCCCAGAGCCCAAGTCAACCATTTTCCCGACGTCGGCAAAATGGTCGGAAATTTTTTGATTGGCAGTTTCACAGGCGATCTTTGCTTTATTGACAACATTCTCAAAGTTGTCCCACTTATCGTAGCCAAGAAGTTCTTGCAACTCTCGGGCATACCAAAACTCCACGCCATCTTTTTCGTGAACACAATCCTCAAAATTTTTATGTAGTTTTACAATAATTTGTTGCTCCATAAATTTTTTTTGTTATCTTTTTAATTTTTTAACGACAATAATTTTGCCTGTTGCTTAAGTGTCAAATCCATCCCCAAATTGGGGGGAGGCTACAAAATAATCAAAATCTTCCACAAAATCATACTTCATCAATTCTATCGTTTTGTTGGCGCCAACAAAATGGTTAGGGCTTGTGGATAAAATCCTTGACATTCGTGCTTAATTTGATATTATTAAATCGTAAGCTTTGGCTTACACGGATTTTGATCGAAGCCCTGCCGCAAGGTAGGGGCTTTTGATTTTTTAGCTCTTTTTGCGAAACCTATCCATATTTAACCGGTACTCAAAATCGTCCGCATAAAGAATATCTTCAATAATTTTATCTCGTTTTGCGTCAATAATCTCTCAGCCAATATGACCACGAGCGCTCATAATTATTATTTTTTTACTGTATTCTTCATAGAGATATTTCAACGCCGCAACCAAATCGCCATCTCCAGAAAATAACACAATATTATCATAATTGTCTCGTTCACGCATAAAATCAACCGCCATCTCGACATCCAAATCACATTTCTTTTCAAAACCATAAACATTTTTCTGACTATGGATATATTTTACCCTCTTATCAATAACCTCAAAACCATTTAGGTCAGCGGTACGCAAGATGTATTTTGACCAATTAGTCAGTGCTGTTGATTTTTCATCTTTACCATAATCAGCTCCATAATAAAAACGACGCAAAAAACGGTGGCCATAAGTAAAATGCTTAACCAAAGCGGCAAGCTCTCGTATGCCCACACGCCACCCCAAACTCTCTTTCCACTTTTCCACATTTCCAAAGTCAACCACGACTACTGTGCGACTTCTTTTGGCTTCGAACAATTCTAAAAATTTCTTAATTTCAGAATGATCCATAAAGATTACTTTAATACTTTAATTTTTTAAGATACTCCTCAACTTTTTTGTTGATGGTTTCGCGAGATTTTTCAATTTCTTTCAATTCAGCCCAAACGGTTTTTACATCCACCACTTCCTCCTCCTCGCCATTTTCCACATAACGGCGAACATTTAGGTTAAACTCATTTTCTTTTAACTCTTTTATATCAACCACTCGGGCGTATTTTTCAATGTCCCGATAGCCCTCAAAAGCCAACACTATTTTTTCAATGTCTTTTTTGCGCAAACGGTTTTGGTTTTTACCTTCTTCAAAATCTTTTTCCCCGTCAATAATCAAAATTTTATTTTTATGGCTTTGTGGTTTGTTTTTATTAAATATCACAATGGCCGCTGGTATACCCGTGCCATAAAAAAGCTTTGAGGGCAAAGCGATAATGGCCTCAATTAAGTCGTTTTTAATAAGCTGTTCCCTGATGCGGCCTTCCGCCCCACCGCGAAAAAGCACTCCGTGTGGCAGCACAATGCCAGCTTTGCCATTTTCGTTCATTGATTTAACCATATGTAGCACAAAAGCGTAGTCGGCTTTTTTGGTTGGAGGCATTTCATAGCCAGCCACTCGGCCGTGCTTATCATTTTTAAATGTTTCATATTCCCATTCACTGATTGAATAAGGCGGATTGGCCACGCAAATATCAAATGTTTTTAGCGAGCCATCGGGGCTTAGAAACCTTGGGTCAGTCAAGGTGTCCCCTCGTTGGATATCAGCGGAATCAAGGCCATGCAAAAACATATTGATTTTGGCAATAGCGTAAGTGCCGATGTTGATTTCCTGTCCATATAAATAAAGCGAGCGAGCTTTCTTCTCGCTTGATTGGTCTTTAAGGTAATGATACGCCTCCAAAAGAAAGCCGCCCGAGCCAACACACATATCATAGATGTGGTCTTTTTCGTGGGGCTTTAAGATATTTATAATCACCCGCTCAACTTCTCGCGGGGTATAAAACTCCCCGCCTTTTTTTCCAGCATCCTGCGCAAATTGCTCAATAAGATATTCATAAGCATCACCCAGCAAGTCGGAGCTAATATAATTATCACCAAAATTATGTTTTGAAAAGTTGTTTATCAGCTTTTGTAATGTTTCGTTTGGAAATTTATCTTTGTTGGCAAAATCCAAATCATCAAAAATTTTATCCAGCTTGGGGCTATTAGCAGTAGTTAGTTTTTCAAAAATTTCATTAAGCTTTGGCCCAATGCCTTCGGCTTGCTTTTGAATTATTTCCCAGCGACAATCTTTGGGCACTTGAAATCGGTGATTATAGTCAGCATCAGCAACTATGTCATCTCTGTATTCTTCCATTACAAAATGATATTCTTCGTCCCAAACATCGCTCATTCTTTTGTAAAACAAAAGCCCAAAAATATACTTTTTGTAATCCGAGCTGTCAATCTTACCCCTTAAAATATCAGCGCTTTTCCAAAGAAACTGTTTAAGTTGAGTAAGGTTCATTTTCCCTTCGTCGTCTGTAAGTGGCACGCCAAGATCTTTAACGATACTTTTATCATTTGAAATTTTCTCAATATCTTCTGGCCGATATTTTCGATCGCCCCGTGGACCAACGCGTAAAGGCGTAATAATACCTTTCTTTTCCCAATTTCTAAGGGTATCTCTGTCTAATCCAAAAATTTTGGCAACTTCCCCTATTGATAACAATTTTTTATCTTGATTAGTTTTTTGCATATTTTCCTATGATATCATACCTTCCATATTTCTGTCAAGCTTTTTATAAAATTACTTAACTTTTCATAGGTTAAAAGAAAAAACTGCACCCTTGCAGTTTTTTGCCTAACCATAATTTTAATTAAAAGACAGAAATAGCCTGGCCAGGCGGAGTTGGTCGTAAGAATATTCGCCAGCGAACTTTTCAAAAACCACTGAGAGCTTGTCAGTGTCCAGCTCGCGAAAGACCTGGCCAATTTCTGGTATTTTGGCCAGTAAGCCCTCCTCAACTAATTGCTCTAAGCCTTCCTGATTAATTTTATCTTTTAAGACAAGGTTTTCTAAATGGCCAATGATTGTTCCTTGGGTAACGCCGCGAGCCTTGGTGATTTCCTCAATATTTTTTCCTTCATTAATCAAAGCCATAGTTTTATCATAAGTGCTGGTTTTTTCCTTTTTGACTGCTGGACTTTTCTTGCTTAGCGCCTGTTTAGATAGCGCCCCACCACAAGCTATTAGAAAGTTATTTTGCTGGCTGATAATTTCATCTTTTAACATTAAAATAAAATCATCCTGAATTTGTTGGGATTGTTCTCTGAAAATTCTGTCTTGATTTTGCATTTCTGGATGTGTCAAAAACGCTTTTTGGTTATAGCCCAAAAGATAAAGCCCAGACAACCGCCTCACCCTTGATAAAGCCACATAGCCTTGACCAAACTCAAATACTTTTTGCAAATCCATCACCGCCATATCCAAGCTCATGCCTTGGCTTTTATGAATAGTAATCGCCCAAGCCAATCGCAAGGGTACTTGAGTAATTCTGGCTTTAATGTCGCCATGCTCTTCAATGGTCCACTCCATCGGCGATACTTCAATTTCCTCGCCGCTGGTTATTTTAACAACCGGATAATTGCTCTCCTCGCTAAAGCCAATAACCTTGCCAATGGTGCCATTAACAAACCCCTCCTTAAGATTATTTTTAGTAAACATCACGCAAGCGTCTTTTTTTAGCTCTAATGTTTCGGGCGAGAGGCAACCCTTTTTTAAGCTATCCACAAAATTACTTTGACCCCGAGAAAACATCTGAAAAAATTCGGCCTTGCCCGAAAGCTGGCCCAACTCTTGGCTGTTAATTCTATCTACATCCATATTGTGCGAAAAAATACGCGTGATGTCTTTAGGCGACTTATCGGGCTCAATAACTCTGCTTTGGATATTGGCCAGATGCTTTTCGGTGAAGCCATTAGATCTGATGGCCGATAGCATTGTTAAAAAAGCTTCGTCGTCTTGGCGATATTGCTCGGTTAAATAGCAAACCGCAAAGTTGGCTTTTTGCCAAGAGGGCGACTTAAAAGCAAACTGCGCTTGGCCAACTTTGCCGATTGGCGGCAGTTGAAAAAAATCGCCCACCACCACTACCTGCAACCCGCCGAACGGCTGCTTAGATTGAAAAATTTGCTGGCAAACTAAATCAACCAAGCCAAAAGTGCCAGCTTCTAGCATAGAAATTTCATCAATAATCAAAACCTTGGCTTTGGCCACGCGCTTAACAACATAAGCGGTTTTGGCGATTTTCTCTAAGTCCCCTCGTGAGAGATGCTCTTTTATGCCAATACCCGCCCACGAATGGATAGTAATGCCATTCAAATGGGTGGCAGCAATTCCAGTAGAGGCGGTAATGGCTGGCTGAATATTATGCTCTCTTAAATAATCAGCGTATTGATTAACTGTATAGGTTTTGCCCGAGCCGGGCTCCCCAGTCAAAAAAACATTCGCCCCAGTCTTCAAAATTTCCAACGCTTGTTCTTGTGTCATAGGATATTATACCTTGCCCAGATGACTGTTTCAAATTGCATTTTTAGATTATTTGTGGTATGATTTTGGGGCTATCAAATCTATGGAAATTAGAAATATCGCGATTATCGCTCATGTGGATCATGGCAAAACAAGCTTAACTGACGCCTTACTGCGCCAGGCTGGTTTGGCTGTGGAGGGCGCCACCATGGACACCAACGCTTTGGAGCTTGAGCGAGGCATTACTATTTATTCCAAAAACGCTTCTATTTATTACAAAGACACCAAAATAAATATCGTGGACACTCCCGGCCACGCTGATTTTGGCTCGGAGGTGGAGCGAGTGTTGCGATCCATTGATTCAGTGCTTTTGGTGGTGGATGCGCAAGAAGGCCCAATGCCTCAAACCAAATTTGTTTTAAAAAAATCTTTAGAGCTTGGCTTAAAGCCAATTTTAGTAATTAACAAAATTGACAAGCCAGCCGCCCGACCTGAGTGGGTGCACGATAAAGTTTTTGAACTTTTTTACGATCTAGGCGCCACCGAAGAACAATTAAACTTTACTTGCCTTTACGCTATAGCTAGAGAAGGCATTGCCAAACTTAATTTAGCCGACGCCTCAAGCGACTTAACTCCGCTTTTAGATGTTATTTTAGAGAAGATACCTTCATCTTCCAGCGACGAGTTGAACGGGCAGCCATTAAGAATCCAGCCATTTAACTTGGGTTATGACAATTTTATGGGCCGATTAGCCATTGGTCGCATCTATGAGGGCGTGGCTAAAACAGGTAGCAATGTTTTTATAAAAACACCAACCAGCGAAGCTAGGGTTGGCAAAATACTAAAAATATTTTCTTTTTCTGGCCTGCAAAGAGTAGAAGTGCCAGAAGCAATGGCGGGCGACATTGTCATGATTGCCGGCTTGCCTGATATCTTTATTGGCGAGACAATTTGTATTGATAAAGAGCAGCCCGCCTTGCCCTCAATCAACATTGACGAGCCAACTATTTCTTTGAACTTTTTAGTAAATAGCTCGCCGTTGGCCGGACAAGATGGCAAGTTTGTAGGCATTAGGCAAATCCGAGAACGCTTAGCTAGAGAGCTGGAAGTTAATGTAGGCTTAAAAGTGGATTTTTCGGAAAATGCTTATTTCACGGTTTCGGGTAGAGGCGAATTACACATTGCCATATTATTAGAAAATATGAGGCGAGAAGGCTACGAGCTTCAGGTTTCCCAGCCCCAAGTTATTACTAAAGAAGAAAACGGTATAAAAATGGAACCGTTTGAAGAAGTTACTATTGATGTGCCCAATGAGGCCTCGGGCGTAGTTATTGAAAAGCTTTCCAAAAGAAAAGGCATGATGACTGACATGCGACCCGAGCAAAACCACACCCGCATAGTTTTTGAGATTCCCACTAGGGGATTGTTGGGGTATCGTGGCGAATTTGTGATAGTTACTAAGGGCGAGGGCATTCTTTGCAACCAATTTATTGGCTTTAGACCTTATGTGGGTGAAATTGAAAAGCAAGATGTTGGCTCAATGACTTCTATGGCTACTGGCAAAGCCTTAGGCTTTGCTTTATGGAACTTACAAGAAAGAGGCGTTATGTATATCGGCCCGAGCGAAGAAGTTTACGAAGGTATGGTAGTTGGCAACACTGCCAAAGGCAATGATATGGCTGTGAACCCCACTAAAGGCAAAGAGTTAAGCAATATGCGGTCCAGCGGGGCTGACGAAGCCATCAAGCTTGTGCCACCATTCAATCTTTCTCTAGAAAGAGCGCTAGAAATAATGAAAGACGACGAATATCTGGAAGTTACCCCCAAAAATATCCGCCTACGTAAAAAATTCCTAACCGAAATTGACCGTAAACGCGACTCCCGCAAAAAATAATCTAAAAATTTATTTGCAAACAAAAAAACTCTGGCCTAGGCCAGAGTTTTTTTGTTCCAAAATAAAGGGAACAGTCCATAACAAAACTTTTGCATCCCTATAACTGTTTAAGCACGTCTTCCATTTTTACCATTAATCTTTCCCCTCGTTCAATGTTTATTTTCGGAATTGAATATTGATAAGTATCAGAGGAAATCTGCTTCCAAAAACGAGGATTTTGTATTTCTGTAATGAATGTTAATTCTAAAACGCTACTTAAAATATCTAAAGCTAAATTTAAGGGTGGAAGCATCCCACAAATAACAGCGTTTTGATCTTCGCTATCGAATAATCCTCCAACACAAAGTGGGGCTGTTTTGTGTGGTAAGGTATGTAATACGCCAACATGACTATACTCAGCACTAAGCTTGCCCCACATCTGACCAATAATCGGATGTATCTTCTTTGCTATCTTTATACTTTGTTTTGAATCAAAATCTTTTGGCCTTTGCTGTAATATATTAAGTTTATGTGGATAAATATGGATATCATAAGCAGCGCTAAAAGTCTCTAGGGTATTTCTTATCAACATCTGTGGCTCCTTACCATAGCCACGCCTAAATAATTCTATCGCCGCCAAATATGTATTCAATGCTGTCCAAAATAGCAAAGCGCTCTGAAAATCAGCATCTGATACTTTTGATTGATCCTCTCTGTTAATTATATCGTGTAAAATTTGATACGAAATAGCCATTTCTTCAACTATCTCCATCAATTCTTGTGAATATATAACATCAAATTTCTTTACAATGTCATTGCTTGTATAATTAAGTTGTTTAAGAATAGTTTCTTTCGTAACCATAATATTAAACTTTAGTTATTTTTATTCCCTTAGTAAAAAGCATAAAATTTATTCTGTGGATAAACTTGCTGTTGACAGCGACTTATACTTACATTACAATTAAAGTATATTAGAAAGTAAATAGAAAGTCAACAACAATAAATTTATGCTTACTGAACGCCAAAAATATGTTCTTGATTTTATAACATCTTTTCAAAAAAAGAAGGGCTTTGCGCCATCTCTTGAAGAGATCAAAAAATATCTTAAAGTAGCATCTGTTTCCACAGCCCATCACTATGTTAAAAAACTTCAAGAAGCTGGCTATTTGCAAAAAGAATATAATCAGCCAAGGTCAATGTCGGCCAGAAATGAAAAAATGACTATTGAAGTGCCCTTGGTTGGAATAATTGCCGCCGGGCAACCCATTGAAGCAATTGAGAATCCTAGCGAAACAATAACTGTTTCAAGAGATGAGGTCGGAAAGTATGGTAAAAATTACGCATTACGAGTGCAAGGCAATAGCATGATTGATGAAGGAATCTTTGACGGCGACATTGTCATTATTAGGAAACAAGAATATGCGGACAACGGCCAAACAGTCGTTGCCATAATTGATGATAATGAAGCAACCCTAAAAAAGCTTTACAGAGAAAAAAATAGAATCCGACTACAACCGGCAAACCCCACGCTCTTTCCTATTTACAGACAAGAAGTTGAAATACGAGGAATTGTTGTAAAAATCATTAGAAACTTAGAAACACAAATTGAAAAGGAAAAAGTGAAAGACGAAAAATATGTTAGAAGAATAGATTATTCATGGGATTATAGGGGTGAAAAAATCAAAACATACACTCACGGAATACATACATACCCAGCAATGTTTATCCCCCAAGTCGCCAGGCGGCTTTTAGAAAATTATAGCCAACCAGGCGAAACAGTTTGCGATATTTTTTGCGGGTCTGGCACAGCGTTGGTTGAAAGCAAGCTTTTAGGAATAAATGCTTACGGTATTGATCTGAATCCACTGGCGATCTTTTTGGCGAAAGCCAAAACAACACCGATAAACCCCCCTGCGCTTACCAGTAAATATTTTAAGCTTCTTCGTGAAATTGAAAAAATAAAAGACACAGAAATTAAAAAACCAAATTTTAATAATATTGATTTTTGGTTTAAGGAAAAAGTTATTATTCAATTAGCAAAAATCAAAAAAGCAATTTTGGAAATAAGAGATAATTCTATCAAAAATTATTTTATGGTTTCATTTAGCGAGACGGTGCGCTTATCTTCAAACACGAAAAACGGTGAGTTTAAGCTTGTCAGAATGAAAAAAGAAAAATTAGAAAATTATACCCCAGATGTTTTGGGGATTTTCAAAAAGAAAACAGAAGCGAATATAAAAGGAATGATTGATTTCTATAAAAATACAAACAAAAAAGCTTGGAGCAAAATAATTTATGGTGATTCATCGAAAACAAACGGCATAAAAGATAGTTCAATTGATTGTATTATTACCTCGCCGCCTTATGGCGACAGCCGAACAACGGTGGCTTATGGCCAATTTTCCCGGCTCTCGGCGCAATGGATAGATATTTTTGAAGATCCAAACAAAGCCTCCGGGGTGGACAATGAATTGCTTGGCGGGAAAGCAACCAAAACCCTCGAACACTTCCTAAATTCAAGTTATTTGAAAGATTCATTGAGCAAAATCGCAAAAATAGACGAAAAAAGAGCCAAGGATGTTTTAAGTTTTTATATCGGCCTTAATGATTGCCTGAAGCAGGCCTACAAAATATTAAAACCAAAAAAATATTTTTGCTTAGTGGTTGGCAATCGCCTCGTAAAACAAGTTCGAATACCGACTGATTTTATAATCGCGGAGTTAGGCGAGAAAATTGGCTTTACCTGCGAAGATGTTTTAGTGAGAAATATCCCGGGCAAAAGAATGCCAAACAGAAACTCCCCCACAAATATTGTGGGAGCATTAGAGGAAACAATGAACAGAGAGAGCATTGTTATTCTGAGAAGAAACTAAATAATTTGAGTAAGTTTGTCAAAAAGATGCAGGAAATCTCTTTTGCTTATTCTAAAACCAGTGCCATGGTCGTGATATTTTCCTTTATTCTTTCCGCTTCTATAAACGCCTATTCTAACATCAACTTTCAATTTATCGCTTTCAACAGCGGACTTGAATTTATTGATATTAAGATTAGAAAGTAAATAAGCTTCTGTGAAATGAAACTTTTCATTTTTAGTTTTTCTCTCACCTTTTGTTTCCGCGAATACCAACAGAATTTTTTCTGATTTCGCTTTCAGAACATCATCAAAAATAGAAATAGGCCAATATACCCCTATTTTAGATTTATTTTTTAAAACAAGCTTCTCACCCTCAAAAACAACTCTAAATGACTGCGGATTACTTCGCGATCCGCAAACAGTAGAATGTAAATTATATTTTCCCTCTTTGTCTAAATATTTGTACTTCTCAAATAAAACTCTATTTATCCCCTTTGGCTCTGGCGATTTTGTAGCAACGGTAAGCATGCTGCCAGAGTCAATCCTTTTAGCTTTTAATTCAACTTCACCAACATCAGGAAGCCGTAAATTATTTTCTTTAATACCTAAAAGATCCTCGAGGGTTTTGCCGATACCTGTATCATTCATCCTATGAGTTTTAACAAAACCTATCTCTTTTATTTTTTCTAACTGTTCCTTTAATTTTCTCAAAGTAATTGTCATATAGTTTTTTGTTTGATGATTTCGCGCAGGAGTTTTTCAACTTGAGCGAGGCTTTCGGGGTCAATCACGGAGATGGGAAGGACTTCCTTGTTTAAGACGCTTAGTTTTTTTAATTTTTGAGCCAGCTCTTCCTTGCTCACCAAGTCAATCTTGCTTAAGAAAATATACTCGGCTCTATTTAATAATTCTTGGTTGTAGGCGCCAAGTTCGTTTCTAATAATTTCATAATCTTTTAGAGGATCTTGCGATTCTGCAGAGATGAAATGAAAGAGTGTTTTGGTTCTTTCAATATGCCGTAAAAACTTAATGCCCAAGCCCTTGCCCTCGCTGGCCCCTTCAATCAACCCGGGAATATCAGCTAAAATTAATTCAAAATAAACTCCCAGGTTTGGCT
>JAPLWE010000058.1 GCA_026396705.1 Candidatus Gribaldobacteria bacterium | reverse complement strand
AGCTGTCTATGTTTACAATAACTTTTTCTCTGTTTGAAACAGCCAAACTCAAATCATTTAAAGTTTTACCCGTCCCAGAAAAAAGAATTTTTTTAGACCCGCATTTCAAGGCCATCTCAAACTCGCTCGCGCTTGAAACATCTAAACTGCCCCCAAGTTTAACAATCTCTTTAACCAAAGGAAGATAGGTATTTGATTTAACAGCGTAAAAAATATTTTCTTTGGGCAAAATAATAGAAAAAGCATCAGCAAACTGATTAAAACTCAAAAAAAGCTGTTTCTTGTCAAAAATAAAAAATGGAGAACTATGTTTGCCGACCATATCCATTATCAACTTTTTTTTCGTGATGGTTTCTTTAATCAACATAATTAAATTTCTTTTTTATAATTTCTCCGGCTTGCGAAAGAGCGCCTTTAGAATCAAAGAGGGGATAGTTGGACAGAATGGTGCTAGTAGTAAAGGCTTTCTTGTAAACTTCGCCAACACAAACCTCATTTTTTAGAATAAACCGCTTGTTAGGCGAGCTTATTTTATTTAAGTTATAAGATAAAAACAAAATATTACTATCTGTTTGTTCATAAACTCCTTCCTTAAAAACTTTTTTTATTTTAATGCTTTTACCAGCAGAAACTTCAATATCAAGATAGAAAATTGAGCCTTGAAATTGATTTTTGCCTAGGCCATAAAAAATAAATGATTCTTTTTGAACTTTTTCTTTAAATAAACTTTCTAAAAAAACTTCAGCAATATTAAAGCCATTATTAAGCTCTGGATAATAGAATAATAAAGAAGATGCAGCGGAAATCCTTGGATTGCACTCAATTAAATAAATCTCTCCTTTTTTTGAAATTATAAAATCAAAATTAAATAACCCAAACCATTTATTTTCTCTAAAAATAGAACTAATTTGAAAAAATGTTTTATTTATTTCCTCTGTTTCTTTTTTATTAAAATGAGAATATGGCAAAAATTGAACCCCCAGAAAAACCCTTCTAGCCAAATTATCCGCATTCTCAAAACATTGCCTTCTAACAGAAGAAGTTATGGCGCGATCCTTATCAATAAATAAAGTTATCCCGCAAGGCGTCCCGTAAACCAATTCCCTTAAAAGCAGTTTGGCTTTATCTCTTAGAATAGACTTATTGAGTTGCTTTAAGCTGTTTTTATTTTTAATAAAAAAAGTTCCTTCTCCTCCCGATGAAACAGGATCTTGTAAAACAAAAGGATGCTTAAATTCAATATTTTTTCCTTGTTCGTAAAATATCTCTTGGCTGTTTGGTTTTTTAATGTTGTGCTTAGCTAAAAATCTATCAAAAAATATTTTATTTTCTAATTTTTTGATTAAATCAGGCCTACCGATCAAAGAAAAATTATTTTTATGAGCCCACAAACTCACAAAATCAACATTTTCCTGGCAAAGAGAAAGCCAAAAACAAGAAACTTTTTTCTCCTTGGCAATTTTAGTGAAATTTGAGCGCGCAACAACTGCCTTAAGAAAATCCTCGCCCTCCTGTAAAGCATAGCCTTTTTCAAAGGAATAATAAGCTATTTTTGCGTCTTTAGGTAAAATTGATAAAACATTTGATGTTTTATTAACAAAATAGACAATTTCTATTGGCAATAAATTTTTTTTGAGAGAAAATAAAATAAACTCCAGATCATCTAAAAATACTCCCAACTTTATCTTTTTATTAGTAGCCATACTATTCCTTAGAAAAGTAATAAAGCGGTTTCTCTTGATACCAACGATGTTTCCAACCGCAATCACTCTGTAAGGCGTCAACTTTTTTTAAGCCAAGATCCAAGGCGCCCTTGATATTAAGCATATTTAAATAATTGCCAATACCCGGAAAATTTTCTGTGTCATAACCACCCACTAAGGCATAATAGCAATTATTAAAAATAGCCACCAAATCAACGCCAGCTATTTTTTGATTAATTTTGACAGTAATCATCTTAACTTGATAGTTCTGTTGGGGCATTTGGTATTTAATAATATTGCGCAAAGCCTCAACTCTTCTGATATCTTTTAAGGCTGGGTCATACCAAGGATCATTTTTGTCTTCTTTCTCGTTAATAAATCTTTGCTTGCTTAAGGCCACTAAAGCATCAAAATCATTAAAATTATCCAGAATAATTTCAGGATTTTGTTTTTCTATTAAAAATAAATCTTTTTTAATGGCCTTTCGGCGTTCTTTTTTCAGGCCAGCCAAATAATATTCAAACGATCTAACTTGGTCTAACTCTAAAATATACTTTGGATCATCGGGCTGAAAATTATCTTTTTCTTGTTCAGGGATAATATCAGCGATTTTTTCAAAAATAATGCCATTGAGGCAAGCGGGCAAAGGGCACAAAGCAAGCAAATGCGGAAGGTCGGCTGGATTTTTTAACCAAAAATAATTATCTTCTTGCCACCAGCTGCCAAACCAAAAATATTTGTTTTTTTCTTTTTCATACCACAATGGCAAAAGCCCGCTATTTTGGCTATTTTCTTGCAAAACAATAAAATACGGCTGATATTGATAAGCCACATAAAAAGCCCAACGAAAATTCCATAAATCAAAAAGCGATTGTTTGGGGCTAAATTCTTCCCATAACAATTCGCATTTTTTTATATCTGTTTCTATATAAGATGATGTCATTAAGTTAATTGTGAAGAATTTTGTTGATAACGCTTTACTGCTAAAGTGATTATTTTTTCTAAAAGTTCTTCATAGCTTAAGCCAGCCAATTGAGCCACGTCAGAAATAGACGAGGAAGGCACCAATGGGGGATTGGCATTTAATTCTAAAACATAAGGATTGCCGTCTTGCCCCACTCTTATTTCTACTCGACCATAATCGCGACATTCCAAGATATTGTAAGTGTCCAAAGCAATCTCCGTGATTAAAGTTTCTAATTTTTTATCAATATTTTTAGGAGGCCGCTGCAAAATTATACCCCATTCAGCCAGCGATTGAGCAGATATCTTCATTTCATTGGTAATAATATGCCATTTGCCCAATGGCATATCCTTAAAAATAGCGCGAGACAATGGCAAAACCTGCAAGTCGGCTTCATCATTACCCAAAATAGGCACATCATACTCGTCCCCCTCAATATATTCTTCAATTAAAGCTGGACAATGTAAATCTTCAACCACCTTGCGAATTTCTCGCTGTAAATCTTCTTTATTGGTAACCACGGATTCATTGGTAATGCCAAAAGAATCATCCATATTTGAGGGCTTAACAATCAAAGGATATTTTAAGGTTTCATCTACTTCTTCATCTACCGTATAAACATAATCCCATTTAGGTGTGGGAATGCCATGGTAAGCCAATAATTTTTTAGATTGAATTTTATCGCGACACAGCGACAAAGCAAACGGGCTTGATCCGGTATAGGGCAACTGCAAAATATCCAAAAGAGCGGCAGCGTGAGATTTTAATTGAATAGAATTATTAATTTTTTCACAAGCGTTAAAAATTAAGTCAACATTTTTTGCTTTTGTTTTCAGTTCTTTCATTACTTTTTCTATGTTATTAAAATCGAATAAAGTAGTGCGATAACCGCGCTCCTTAAGAGTCTTTTCAATTATTTTAGCCAAAGATGGCTGAATAACTGACTCGCCGTTTCCTTCAGATTCATCTTCCTCAAGATTGCTGGCTATGCCTATTCGTAAATCGCGTTGGTCATCTCCGGCCACCAACTTAATCTTTTCTATTTTAGCGGCCTGAATGAGCAACTTGGTATTTAACGAAGCGTGTGAAAAACTATTTTCACGGCTAGTGCGACCAATTGACGAATCAGGCGTAAATTTAGCTACTTCATAATCAATGAATTTCAAAGCCTCTTTAAGATTTTCTTGCGCGTCAGGCAAACTATAGCCCGAAACAGTTGTCCAGCCCATAAATTCATAGCCCTCGGGCGGCGCCAGCACTGGCTCGCCAACTTTTTTGAAAAAATGCAACTCTTCTAAATATTTTTTAGTTCTGATTTCTTCATTAACATTGATTTTAGTTAGAACGCCAGAATAATTAGACAAGAAATAAACACCAGTAATATATTTTTTAGGCGCGTCAGGTTTTTGAATTTTTGGTATATAGGCTCCCAAAGCAATTTTAGCGGCATTTTCTACCAAATCTACGCCCCAAGCCCCCTTAACAAACGAATGGACTTCGTCTCCGCCCATACGCAAACCTAACTCAATGGGCACTGGGCCGTTTGGCGTTGACTTAGCCTCGAAATGAACAATGCTATTTTGTATGCCTAACTTTTCTAAAACTTCTTCAGCTAGGCCAATTAAATCAGCTTGATTTTTAACCGACAAACTAGTAGGAATGGCCTGGCCAGTTTCCACAAAAAATGGCTCCCTAGTTTGGTAATTATCAGAAATAGAATAAAATTTTATTTTGCCATTTTGCAAAACAATATCAACATCAACTTCGTCTCCATCAATATACCCCTCTACTAAAATATCTAAGCCGTCAAAAAAAGATCCTTCAGCGGCCGTAGCGGCGGCAATATTTTTTTTAATGTAATTAAAGGTGTTGGCTAGCTCTTCTTTGTTGTTAACTTTGATAACATAAGCGCTGCCGCAACCGAAAATTGGCTTAATGACCGCTGGAAAAGTAAAATCCTCTGGTAGATCGCCAATACTTTTGACTGATTTCAACAAAATAGTATGGCGGGGAGCAGGCAAATTATTGTCGCGGCAAAACTGACGAAACAAATACTTATTACGCACTTTCTTGGCGACGCTATGAGGAGTGCCAAGAAAATTAAACTTTTCCACGATTTTAGAAGTAAGTAAAACTTCATCTTCTAAAAAAGTTAAAACACCGTCAATCTTCCTAGGGTTTTGCGAGATAAAATCTTTAACCGCCTGAATAGCTTCCACATGGTTAGTGTTGTCAGCAATAATCCATTCATCAACATAAGGCTCGGCCCAATTTTTTTCTTTATTTAAGCAAACAATGCTCAAGCCCATTTTCTTCAAAGTTTTAAAAATAAACTTATCTGAAAAACCCCAAGAAGTAGTATTAACCATTAAAATTGTTTTGCCACTAAAATCGTGACCATTGCCTTTCATATATTGAGGGGCAGACCTCTACCATCTTTTTATAAATGTTTTTTCAGTATAGAAGAGGTCTGCCTCGTATTAGTTATAAAGCTTTTTAACATAATTGCAATTGTTGATAACTCATTTTTATGATAAAGTAAATAAATAATTTATAAATTTATGAGCACTATTGATGAAATCCGTAAAGTTCGTTTAGAAAAATTGCGCAAAATTGAAATGGCTGGGCTTAATCCTTATCCGGCTGTTAGCCAAAGAACACACGCCATTGCTCAAGCCTTAACTGATTTTGCCAAGCTCAAAAAATCAGCCAAAGAAATTATTTTGGCTGGCCGCATAATGGCCCAAAGAGGCCATGGGGCTTTGCTGTTTCTAAATATCCAAGACGGCTCGCCAAGCGGGAATATCCAAGTTATTTTAAGACAAGACAAAATAGGGGAGAGCGGTTTTAAGTTTTTCACTGAAACAATGGATATTGGCGATTTTGTAGAGATTAAAGGCGCTTTGATTGAAAGTAAAACCAAAGAAAAAACCATAGAAGCTGTTGATTTTAAGATTATTGCTAAGGCGCTTTTGCCCTTACCTGAAAAATGGCATGGTTTGCAAGACACCGAAGAAAAGTTGCGCAAAAGATATTTAGATATTTTATTTAACCCAGAAGTTAAGCAAATGATAGAAAAACGAGCAGTTTTTTGGAATACTATGCGCGAATTTTTAATTGACAGGGGATTTTTAGAAGTAGAAACCCCAGTATTGGAAGTTACCACTGGAGGCGCGGATGCTCGGCCTTTTGTCACTCATCATAATGCTCTAGATATTGATATTTTCTTGCGAATTTCTATGGGCGAGTTGTGGCAAAAAAAACTAATGGTGGCTGGTTTTGAAAAAACTTTTGAAATTGGCCGACAGTTTCGCAATGAAGGTATGGATGCTGAACACTTGCAGGACTATACCCAAATGGAATTTTACTGGGCCTACGCTGACTATAACCAAGGTATGGAATTAGTGGAAGAAATGTATAAATTCGTGGCCAAAAAAACTTTTGGCACTCTGAAATTTCAGATAGGCGAGCATAGCATTGATTTTGCCAAAAAATGGGAAAAATACGATTACCAATCAACTGTGCAAAAATATACCGGCGTTGATATTGCCGAGGATAGCTTGAGCGAAATTGAAAAAGCCTTACAAAAGTTAGGTATTGAATACGACAAAAAAGGCTTTAATAAAAACAGAGCTATTGATAATTTGTGGAAGTATTGCCGCAAAAAAATATCAGGCCCCGGTTTTTTGATCAACCAACCCGTGGAACTTTCGCCCTTAGCCAAAAGAAACGAAAAAGATCCCAGCATAACCCAAAAATTCCAAGTTATTTTGGCGGGCAGTGAAATGGGCAATGGCTATAGCGAGCTCAACGACCCCATTGACCAAGCCGAACGCTTTACTGAACAACAAAAGCTAAGAGAAGCCGGCGACGAGGAAGCCCAAATGAACGACCATGATTTTGTGGAAGCCTTAGAATATGGCATGCCCCCCACCTGCGGTTTTGGCCTGTCCGAGCGCCTCTTTAGCTTTTTAATGAATAAACCCGCTAGAGAGTGCCAAATTTTCCCGTTGATGAAACCTAATACACCCGAAAAATTTAATTAGAATTTATTCACAGGACAATTAAGGACCCTGCTGGAAGCCGGCGAGCCAAAAAAGTTTTGCAATTTTGACAAACAAAGATCTTTAGGTATAATTAAATAGAATGAAACATATGGCAAAACACCAGATAAAAGACAATATAACCCTGTCAAAAGCAACCATTTTAAGGCAAAAAGGAATGGTTATTTTGTCTTTGCGGGAATATAAAAGATTGTGTGAAAACGCAGTGCCCATACATCATTTAGAGGGCAAGGAAGCGCAGGAATTGGATTGGTTAATTAGAGATGGGGTGGCCGAGTATAAAGCTGGTAAATGTAAAACAATAAAGTCATTGGCTGATTTAGATTAAATATGATTATTAGGGTATCGCCAAAGTTTGAAAAACAATATAAACGATTGCCTAAAAAAATCAAAGAACAGGCCAAAGAAAAAGAAGGGATTTTTCGCGTTTATCCATTTGACCCATCATTGAAAACTCATAAATTATCAGGAAAAGACAGTGGATGCTGGGCGTTCTGGATTAATTATTCTTACAGAATTAAATTTATTTTTATCAATCAATCCGAAGTTTTATTTTTAGAAGTTGGCCTTCATAATATATATAACTAAAACAAGTGGCAAAGTTCAGCCCTTTATCACTTGCTTTTTCTGTAAATTTTGGTAGTTTAAGGTCAGTATTGAGTTATTGTGTTCTTAGTAGAAGGAGGTAGAAAATGAGTTACACTGTTTTTGTGAAAATTTATAATCTAAATACGCATCGTTACGCAAAAGAAGTTCTAAGAGTTGAAGTTGCAATATCCGAAGCTTTGCCGAAAGAAAAAATAGCTTTCCATTTTTCAGACGATTCTTCCATAATCTCCGACGATCTCCCAATTGTTATTGAAGTAAGTCCGATTGTTGGCGTACTAAGAAGCTCAGCTCATTTAGCTCAAAATGTGGCAATGGATAACATTCATAAAGCCGTAAAAGCTCTAGGAATAGGGACAGGAGAGGTTGTTGTAGGATTAAATTCATGGCAAACTTTTTCCCAAGGTTAACATTAGTAATTTTATGCAAAGCTTTTTTATAAGTTTTGCATAATTTTTTTATAAAAGATTTTGTGGTAATATGTAATATAAAGAAAATTAAATTTATGCTTGATATTAAATTTATTCGCGAGAATCCTGAAAAAGTTAAACAAGGGGCAAAAAATAAAGGCGTAGAAGTTGATGTGGACAAGCTTTTAGAGCTTGATAAAAAAAGACGAGAAATCATTGCCCAAAGTGAACAACTAAAAGCCGAGCAAAATAAGCTCAGTGGAAAAGGTGCGCCAAGCCCAGAAGTTATTGAACAGGCCAAGTCCTTGAAAGAAAAGTTTCAGGCCCAAGAAGAAATTTTAAAAGGAGTTGAAGCAGAGTTTGACGCTTTAATGCGCAAAATTCCCAACCCGGCTTTTGATGAAGTGCCAGTGGGTAAAGACGATTCAGAAAATATTGTTAAGGGGATTGGTAAAATAAAAGAAAAGCCCAAGTTTGACTTTAAGCCCAAAGAGCACTGGGAAATAGGGGAGCAGTTAGATATTCTTGACACTGAGAGAGCTGGTAAGGTGGCTGGTAGCCGATTTTACTATTTGAAACGGCAAGGCGTTTTACTAGAATTTGCTTTAATTAATTTTGCTTTTGAAAAATTAGTTAAAAAGGGCTTTATTCCAATAATTCCGCCTGTAATGATAAAGCCAGAAATGGCTTGGGCCATGGGCTATTTAGAGCAAACAAACGACGAAGAGGCCTATCATTTAGAAAAAGATAATTTATATCTAACTGCTACTTCTGAGCAAACTTTAGGGGCAATGCATGCTGGTGAAACATTTGACGAAAAGAATTTGCCTTTACGCTATGTTGGTTTTTCCACTTGCTTTAGGCGAGAGGCAGGCAGTTTTGGCAAAGACACCAAAGGAATGTTAAGGGTGCATCAATTTGATAAAATAGAAATGTTTGTTTTTTGTAAACCAGAAGATTCGCTAAAAGAGCACGAATTCTTGCGAGAAATAGAGCAAGAACTAATGGACGACTTAGGCCTACATTATCAAGTAATTGATATTTGCACCGGCGACTTGGGCGCGCCAGCCGCCAAAAAATATGACATTGAAACCTGGATGCCTGGTCAAGATAAATACCGCGAAACCCACTCCACTTCCAATTGCACCGACTTTCAAGCCCGACGGCTCAATGTGCGCTACAAGGACAAGCAGGGCAAATTAAACTTTGTGCACACCTTAAACGGCACAGCTTTTTCTATGAGGCCAATTATTGCTATTCTTGAAAATTACCAGCAAAAAGACGGCTCGGTTGAAATACCCAAAGTATTACAGAAGTATTTTGGTTTGAAAGAGATAAGAAAATAGAATTATCGCAGACTACTGGTTAGGGGCGAGGAAACTAATTTCAAAGAGTATTTTGAGGCCTATTTGCTTGGTTCCGCTTACTGGCGGAAAATAGGCCGAAAACTAAGCGAACGAGCCGCCGGAGCGAGTGAGCGTCTCTTTAAAATTAGTCTTCCGAGCCACTAACAACCACATAAGTTTGAATTAAAAAAAACGCAATGGATACCTTAATCATTTTACACGGCTGGCAAAGCTCCAAAGAAAAATGGCAAAAAGTTAAAGAACTACTGGAAGGCCCAGACCTAAAGGTGGTGGCTTTGGACTTGCCCGGCTTTAAGCCAGAAAACCAGCTTTCAAGGCCTTGGAATCTTAACGACTATGTGGCTTGGCTGGAAAATCTATTAACTGCCTATCGTGAGCCGGTGTATCTTTTGGGGCATTCGTTTGGCGGTCGCATTGCTATTAAGCTAGCCGCTAAAAACCCTGAAAAACTCAAAGGCCTTATTTTAGTGGCGGCCGCGGGCATTAAAAGAAAAAAGACAATCAAGGATAGATTTTTATTAAAAATAGTTAGGCTGGCTAAAAAATTAGGCGTGCAAGAACAATCTTCAGATAGCCAAGGAGCTAAAGAGCTAGCTAGAAAAATTTTCTATTGCTATATCTTGCGAAGAACCGACTATTTCAAGGCTAACCCCCTGCAAAAAGAAATAATGAAAAATGCTTTAGAGGAAGATCTTACC
This sequence comes from Candidatus Gribaldobacteria bacterium, assembly GCA_026396705.1. GTDB lineage: Bacteria > Patescibacteriota > Minisyncoccia > Minisyncoccales > CG1-02-41-26 > CG1-02-41-26. Next base: position 29,595 of record JAPLWE010000058.1, on the reverse strand, counting down.
AGGCTTTTGCCAACCATCAACAAAAATACTTTAATTATTTGGGGTAAAAAAGATACCTTTACGCCAATTAAAAATGCCTATTTAATGAAAGAAAAAATAAAAAATTCTCGACTGGAAGTTTTGCCAAAAAATGGCCATTCGCTGCACTTACAATGCCCGGAAGAATTAGCCCAGAAAATAAAAAACTTTATTGGCTCAACAAGCAACCATGGAACAAATAATTAAAATTATTATCTCTATTTTTTGGTATTTATTTTTCGCCAAGATATTTTTGTTTTGGCTATGGCTCTGGCAGTTAAAAAATTATCACTTGGGTCGTTTTAGCGCCCATTTTGAGGGTCAAAAAATTAAAAAGTTAATGGCTTCTTGGTATCGCGCTAAGTTGCCATTGGCTACCAAAAAAACAATTTTAATAGCCGATCTTTGGTTTCTTTCGCAAGGGGCTTTTTTTTGGCTTATTTTCAACCAGCCTGACAACCTTTTCCGCTTGCTGATTTTGCTTTGGCTATTTTTCTTGCCAATTATCAGCTCGGTCTTTATTTTAATTTTTCAAATTCCCACTTGGCTTTGGCAAAGTTATGTGATGAAAAAAGCCAAAGCCAAAAGGAAACAATTCAAAAACCTTACGGTTATCGCTATAACTGGCAGTTATGGCAAAACATCAACTAAAGATTTTCTTTTAGCCATGCTTTCAGAAAAATTTTCAGTATTGTCAACCGAAAAAAACACCAACGCAGAAATTGGCATCGCCCAAACAATTATTAATAAGCTCAAGCCCGAGCATCAAATTTTAATAGCTGAAGTGGGCGCCTACCAGCGAGGGAAGATTAAACAAGTTTGCGCTATACTTGAGCCACAAATTGGCGTGTTAACTGGCATCAACGAACAACATTTGGCCTGTTTTGGCTCGCAAGAAAATATTATTAAAGCAAAATTTGAGTTAATAGAGTCGCTGAATGAGCAGGGGACGGCTATACTAAATGGAGACGATGAAAAATTACCAATTACCAATTACCAATTTTCAAATCTACAGCTGAAATCTAAAATATTCTGCTCAACTAAAGCAAAGGCGGATATCTGGGCTGAAGACATAAAAATAGAAAAAGAAAAAGTTTCTTTTACCGCCTTGAGTAAAGATAACGACAAAGCGCAATTTGAGATAAACCTCATTGGTAAGCAAAATATTATCAATGTTTTAATGGCTACAGCTGTGGCTAAAACATTAGGTATGACTATGGCTGAAATCGCTTTGGCTTGCCAAAAGATTCGCTCACACAGCTTAAAGCAGGGGATTAACGACCTTAATATACTTGATTATACCTATTCAGCCAATCCAGCCAGCATTATGGCCCATTTAGAATATCTAAAAACTGCTTGGCCACAAGAGCATAAAATTATTGTTATGCCCTGTTTAATAGAGCTGGGCAAAGCCTCAAAAAATATTCATTATAAAATCGGCCAAGCCATTGGCCAAATTTGCGATTTAGCAATTATCACCACCCAAGACAGATTCAAAGAATTAAGACAAGGCGCCTTGGAGGCAGGCCTGGCTGAAAATAAAATTTTATTACTAGAAAAACCAGAACAAATTTTAGCAAAAATCAAAACCATTGCCCGTCCCAACGACATCATCCTATTAGAAAGCCGTGTACCTAACGGTTTGCTATCACTATTAAACATTGTATGACTTGCATGTTAGAGGCGAGGAAACTAATTTCAAAGAGTATTTTGAGGCCTATTTGCTTGGTTCCGCTTACTGGCGGAAAATAGGCCGAAAACTAAGCGAACGAGCCGCCGGAGCGAGTGAGCGTCTCTTTGAAATCAACTTTCCGAGCCTCTAACATCAAGCCCCGCATCAACCAATCATTATGAGCCAATATCGAGTTAAAAAAAAAGCGGGTCGCCTCAAGGCTAAATACAAGAAAAAAGAATCTCTCTGGAAAAACCAGATATTTCGTTTAGTTGTTTGGGGAATAGTCTTGGCTCTGGCTTTGGCTTATTTACTATTATTCTCGCCACTTTTAGCTATTAACCAAGTGAAAATAATATCGCCAGCCGCTTTAACTGATATAACCCCAAATATAGAAAACTTGGTTAACCAAAAATTAGAAAACCATTTAGCTTTTTTATCTATCAAAAAAACTTTCTTTTTGCTGAACACCACCACTCTTAAAAAAGAAATAGAAACAACAATGCCACAAGTAGAAGGGGTTATTATCAAAAAACAATTTTCTCACACTATAACCTTACAACTAAAAGAAAGAGTTCCTCGGGCAGTCTGGTGTTATACTGAAAATGACATTTGTTATTTAATTGACAAAGCCGGTATAGCTTTTCAAACAACTACTGAAAAAAACCTGCCTTTAATTATTGCAGAAAACAAAACAGCTCCAACTATTTTACCCAGCCAAGTTATTGACCCAGCTAAAATGACGCAGATTTTACAAGCCATTAGTTTTTTTCAAGAAAAATTAGCCATCGCCCCGCAAAATTGCCTAACTGACGGCCAAGACAAGCTCACCATTAAAACCCAAGAGGGCTGGGAAGCTTATTTCAGTTTAACCAGCGACATTGAGCCCATTCTAACAAACTTAAGCCTGTTGATAGAAAAAAGCCTACCCCAAGAAAAAAGAAAAAACCTCCAATATATTGACATGAGGTTCTCCCGCGTGTTTTATAAGTAAAAAATAACTACATTATAGCCACTTTTTCTTTTTGAGAACAGCTAAGATGCTTAAAAACCCGATAATCATCAAACCATAGACTATCCAAAAATCGTGCGGCTTGGCTGTCCACTGCAAAAACTGACCATTCATGCTGAATATATCCGAGAAAAAAGCAAAGGGGTATAGTAAAACCAAAAATATAGTGAGCGCTTTCATGGTAGAATTAGTGCGAGTGTTAATCAGGGATTGATTGGTGGTATCTAAAGCGTCTAATATTTTGCTTTGCGTTGATAAAATAGTGTTTATCTGATTATGGATATTCAACAAAGAACGAAAATAAAGAGTAATATCCTCGTCAAAAAAAGCATCACTTTTCTCAATTAGCCCCTTTAAGACAATGCCTTGAGGTTCAACAATTCTTTGAAAACCAATAATATCACGCCTAACCAAAGAAATTTTCTGCACGCTTTCTTTGTATTGCTCCGCATAAATGGCCGATTCAATTTCGTCAACATTTTGCTTAATATGGCTTAATTTGGGAAAACTGGCTGATAAAATTTCATTAACAATGCGATAAAGCAAACTATGAGTGCCTTTTTGAGTGTATTCTTCTCGAATATTTTCGTAAAGATTACACTTGTCAAAAATAGCTTTCAAAGGAACAATGTCTTTATAATGATTAGTGATAATATAATTTTTGGAAACCACTATATCAAGCTCAATGGGTATAGTGCGAAAACTACGACTGTCGTAAAAAGGATAAAAAAGCACCAAAAATAAATAGCGACCAAATTGTTCTATTTTGGGATAATCAAGCTGGGGAGGTAATTCTTTCAAAATCAAAGGGTGCAAGTTAAAATTATCTTTTAGCCACTGCAAGTCCTTTTCATCTGGTTCTTTAATATCAACCCAAGTAACATTTTTAGCTTTAATAACGCTTAACATATTAAAAATACTTATTTACTTTATTTATTTTAACACATCAACCTATTAAAAAATAATTACAAGCTGTGGATATCCTTAAGGTAATTAGCACCCTTGACATTGAGTGCTAATTTATTATAATGGATTATAATAATTATTGAGATGGAAAAAAATTATCAAAATAAGAATTGGCTTTGCAAAAAATACCTTACCGAAGAGCTAACTATTTCAGAGATAGCCATCTCGTGCGGAGTGAATATTACCACAATTTCTCGTTGGGCAGCCCGCTTTGAAATTAGGGAAGTGAGGCCTTATGAAGCTGACCGCAGTGGCCCCAATAATCCCTATTGGAAAGGAGGTAAATACAAAGATAGCCAAAGTGGCTATATCATGGTTTACGCCCCTGACCACCCCAACGCCAACAAAAGAGGCTATCTACCCGAACACCGCTGGATAATGGAACAATTCCTGGGCAGAGAATTAAAACCTAATGAAGCAGTGCGCCATAAAAATAAGCTTAAAGACGACAATTCAATAAAAAACTTAGAGCTAGTTATTTTGGGCGAACCCGAAGACTGCTCGGTCATTAGATGTCCTTTTTGCGAAAAAATGTTTGAAATAGGCTAAAATAAATTAAAAATTATGGATGATGAAAAACAAAACGAACAAGAAAATATGCCAACAAATTTAGAGATTTGCGAAAAGCTACGCGATGAATATCTCGCTGGTTGGCAAAGGGCAGTGGCTGATTTGGCTAACTACAAAAAAAATGAAGGCGAAAGGCTAGCTTGGCTAAAAAAACAAATTGACCAAGATTGGCTTTTCAAAATTTTGGACTTTTGCGATGACTTAGAGCGCGCTCAAAATCATATTCCTGAGAATTTACAAAATGAAAATTGGCTCAAAGGCATTTTTCTGGCTAGCTCTAAATTTTTAGAAGAACTAAAAAAACAAGGCTTAACAGAAATTAAAGCGGTAGGCGAAAAATTTAACCCAGAATTTCACGAAGCCCTTACTGAAATTAAAGGAGAAGGGGAGTCGGGCGTAGTGGCGGAAGTAATACAAAAAGGATATCTGCTCAACGGAGAGCTGTTAAGACCATCAAAAGTTAAAATAATAAAATAATAATAAATAAAAAAATAAAAAAAATATGTCAAAAATTTTAGGAATTGACCTGGGCACAACTAATTCAGCTATGGCCATTATAGAAGCCGGCTCGCCTCGCATCATTGAAAACAAAGAAGGTGGCAGAACCACCCCTTCCATTGTGGCTTTAACTAAAAACAACGAACGACTGGTGGGTGTCATCGCCAAAAGGCAAGCCATCACCAATCCGCAAAATACTATTTTCTCTATCAAACGACTGATTGGACGCAATTTTAATGATGAAGAAGTGCGCAAAGATAAAGCCCTCTTATCTTATGAACTGCGAGAAAAACCCGAAGGCGGGGGAGTAGAAGTAAAGATCGGAGACAAGTGGCACACACCCCAAGAAATTTCCGCTATGATTTTGCAAAAACTAAAGCAAGACGCCGAAGACAAGCTGGGCGAACCCATTACCGAAGCTATTATTACTTGCCCGGCTTATTTTGACGACTCTCAACGCAAAGCCACTAAGGTGGCAGGCGAAATTGCCGGCTTAAAAGTGTTGCGGGTTATTAACGAACCAACCGCAGCCGCTTTGGCTTATGGCTTAGATAAAAAGAAAAATCAACAAATTGTGGTTTATGATTTTGGCGGAGGCACTTTTGATATTTCTATTTTAGATGTTTCCCAAGACACTGTGGAGGTTAAAGCTACCGGCGGAGATACCCATTTAGGGGGAGATGATTTTGATCAAAAAATAATGCAATGGGTGGTGGCCGAATTCAAAAAGGAACAAGGCGTTGACCTATCCAAAGACCCCTTGGCCTTGCAAAGAATTAAAGAAGCAGCTGAAAAAGCCAAAATTGAACTGTCTACTAGCTTGGAAACAGAAATCAATTTACCATTTATTACCTCGGGCGAATCTGGCCCCAAACATTTGCTCTTGAAATTGAGCCGAGCCAAATTAGAAGATATGGTAGGCGACGACATCAAGCGCTCTATTGATTTGGTTAAACAAACCTTACAGGAAATAAACTTGAAACCATCAGACATTGAAGAAATTGTTTTGGTGGGCGGGCAAACTCGTATGCCTAAAATTCAAGAGGAAATTAAAAAATTATTCAATAAAGAACCCAATAAAGAAATCAATCCCGACGAAGTAGTGGCCATTGGAGCTGCCATTCAAGGAGGCATCATGCAAGGCGACATCAAAGATGTTTTATTGCTTGATGTCACGCCTTTGAGCTTGGGTATTGAAACCTTGGGCCAAGTAAATACCGTGTTAATCGCTAAAAACACCACTGTGCCCACGGCTAAGTCGCAAGTTTTTTCCACGGCCGCCGATAACCAGCCTTCAGTAGAGATTAAAGTTTTACAAGGCGAGCGACCCATGGCTCACGACAACAAAACATTGGGGCACTGTATCTTAGATGGCATTCCCGCCTCACCAAGAGGCGTGCCACAAATTGAAGTATCTTTTGATATTGATGCCAACGGTATTTTGAATGTATCAGCCAAGGATAAAGCCACCAGCAAATCTCAATCGATCAGAATTGAAGGCGCTTCTGGATTATCTAAAGAAGAAATTGAAAAAATGAAAAAAGACGCGGAAATCCATGCCGATCAAGACAAGAAAAAACGCGACCTAATTGAAACTGTTAATTTGGCTGACAACTTAATTTACGCCTCGGAAAAAACTTTGAAAGAAGCTGGCGATAAAGTTGCCCCAAAAGATAAAGAAGAGGCCGAGAAAAAAATTAGCGAATTGAAAAAAATAAAAGATGATGATAATATAGAGGAGATCAAAAAGAAAACCGAGGAGTTGTCGCAAGTTATCCAAAAAATTGGCACAGAAATGTATAAAGCCAAGCAAGCTGAACAACCACAGCCATCTCAACAGCCAGAGCAAGGTGATAAGCCCACTGACGAGCAACCAAAAGCAGAAGAAGGAGAGTATAAAGAGAAATAATTTTTTATGTCAGATTATTATCAAACACTTGGCATTAACAAAACCGCTTCACCAGATGAAGTCAAGCAGGCTTATCGTAAACTGGCCCATCAACACCACCCCGACAAAAAAGGGGGCGATGAAAAAAAATTCAAAGAAATCAACGAGGCCTACCAGGTTTTGAGTAACCAAGACAAGCGAGCGCAATACGACCAATTTGGCCGAGTATTTGAAGGAGGGGCCAGCAACGCTGGCGGGCCGGGAGCTGGCGGGTTTGATTTTAATTCTTTTGGCGGGCAAAACAGCGGGTTTGATTTTAGCGGCTTAAACTTTGAAGATTTGTTTGGCAGTTTTGGCTTTGGGCAACAAGGCGGCTCTAGAAAAAAACCAAAAAATAAAGGCCAAGACATCGAAACAGAATTATCCATTGATTTGAAAGATACGCTCAAAGATGTTGCTAAAAAAGTTTCTTTGAGTAAAATGGTTAAATGCTCTCGTTGTAATGGCACAGGAGCTGAAGGCAACACCAAAATCAAAGAATGCTTTTCTTGCAAAAGCACAGGCTGGGTGCAACAAATGAGAAAACTAGGGCCTTTAACCTTTTCGCAATGCCCAGAGCGCAAGGGCGAAGGAAAAAAAAAAAAAAAACCCTGTAATGTTTGTCGAGGCGAAGGTCGCTTGCGCCAAACTGAAGAAATAGAAGTGGTGATTCCGGCTGGCGTTGATACTGGCCAAACACTAAGAATAGACGGGGCAGGGGAGGCAGGCAAACGAGGCGGGCTAGCGGGCAATTTATATATTAGGATAGCCATCAAGCCCCATGCGCTCTTTGAACGAAAAGGCGACGATTTACTGGCCACCTATTCTATTAGCTTTTCTTTAGCAACCTTGGGAGGCGAAATAGAATTAGAAATGCTAGAAGGTAAAAAGATTTCCTTAAAAGTGCCCGAAAGCACACAGTCGGGCAAGGTGTTCCGTATTGGGGGCAAAGGCATACCGCATTTTGGCGGCTGGGGCAGAGGCGATTTGTTTGTAGAGTTGGTTGTGGATACACCCAAAAAATTAACAAAAAAACAAAAAGAATTGTTGAATGAGTTGAGAAAGGAAGGATTGTAGCATTATGCAGTAAACATTTTTTACAATCGGGCGGAATAAGAAAAAAACATTGTATTTCGCCCGACCCGGGGCGCCTTTATACGGTTTGGCGCTCCGCTTCGCTCCGACGCCGAACCGAAGGCGCCCGGCGAAAGGCAATCAATTGCCTTTCGCCCCCATAGCTCAACTGGCAGAGCATCGCCCTTTTAAGGCGCTGGTTCTCGGTCCGAATCCGAGTGGGGGCACAATAAAAAATACCCGAGGGGAGATCTGCCCTCGGGTATTTTTTGTTTTATGCTATTATTAAATAATAATCAAATAGTAATAATGACTATCAAAAAAGAAAATATTTTGGGGGTGGATATTGGCGGGTCGAAAATTAATTTGGTTGTTTGGAATGGGCAAAAAATTGTTGAACAAAAACAAATTACTGGCGCTCCCAATAAAGAAAATCTCAAAGCAATAGTGGGGGAGTATGGCTTGCTAAAAATCGGGATTGGCGTGCCGGGGATTTTTAACGCAATCAATGGTCAGATTATTAAGTGCCCCAATGCGCCTCAATTAGACGGGCTCAATCTAAAAAAACTTTGGCCTGATAAAATTGTTAGAATAGATAATGATGTTCATTGCTTCTTGCGAGCCGAAGCAATGCTTGGAGCGGGCAGAGGATACAGCAATATCTTAGCGGTGACTTTAGGCACTGGTATTGGGGGAGCGCTAATGATAAACGATAAAATTTTACCCGCCCCTTCTGGTGAAGTTGGCCACATAATTATTAATAAAGGACAAAGCTGGGAAAAGCTTTATCAAGCAACCAAAAATAAACCCAAAGAACAAGAAAAAATAAACGCTATTGGTTTGGCTAATTTAATTAACATTTTTAATCCAGAAATAATTATTTTGGGCGGGGCAGGCGCGCGGTCCCTCTCTTTGCAAGGAACCGAGTTCCTTGCAAAAAACTTGCTTTGGCCCAAAACGCAAATGCCCAAAATTGCTTTAGCCAAGTTAGGCCAAAATGCCTCCGCCATCGGCGCCGCGTTATTACTTAATGCATGACTTGCGCCTTGGTGGCGAGGAAACTAATTTCAAAGAAAAGGCAGGTTATCCACCTTTGTTGACAGAGAAAAAAAGCAGTATAATAACAGAATAAATGTAAGCGGAATAGAAAAGATGAAAGTTTTAATGTTTGGCTGGGAATTTCCACCCTTTAATGCTGGAGGATTGGGGGTGGCTTGTTATGGTTTAAGCAAGGCCTTGGCCAAACAAGGCGTTGAAGTGCTTTTTGTTTTGCCTAAAAAAATTGATTGTCAGGTTGATTTTTGTCGTTTAATTTTTGCCGATAAAAACCAGATTGATGCTGAAAAAATCTTAAAAGCTGCTTATCTTAGCCCTGATCTTTATGGCAAAATAGCTCAAGGGCTATTTGATGGCCGGGGACTAGTAGACGAAGTCCAAAGATACGCCTTATTGGCGCGTGAAATAGCTAAACGAGAATCGTTTGATATTATTCACGCTCATGATTGGCTATGTTATCGGGCGGGTATTATGGCTAAAGAAATTTCAGGCAAACCTTTAGTGGCGCACATTCACGCTACTGAATTTGACCGCACCGGTGGACATAGCGTCAATGAACAAGTTTATGCCATTGAAAAAGAGGGCTTTATAAAGGCTGATAAAATAGCGGCAGTAAGTAATTTTACTAAACAAAAAATAGTTGATAATTATAGCATCAACCCAGAAAAAATAACTGTGGTTTATAATGGTTTAGATTTTCAAGAAACAGCCCACAACTTTTATAATTCACTGAATTTGGGCGAGCTCAAAAAAAAGTTCAAAATTGTTTTGTTTTTAGGACGGCTTACCCTGCAAAAAGGCCCTGATTATTTTTTACTAGCTGCCAAAAAAGTTTTACAAAAAAATCCCAATGTATATTTTGTGATGGCCGGTTCGGGCGACATGGAAACTCAATTGATAAATTCAGCCATTGATCTTGGCATTGCCGATAAAGTTATTTTTACTGGTTTTTTGCGTAATGAAAACTTGTCTAAAATTTATCAACTGGCTGATTTATATGTAATGCCTTCGGTGTCAGAGCCATTCGGCATAACTGCCTTAGAAGCTTTAGGGCATGGCACGCCAGCCATTATTTCCAAACAATCAGGCGTATCTGAAGTGATCAAAAACTGCCTCAAGGTTGACTTCTGGGATATAAACGAAATGGCCGCTAAAATTTTAGCGGTTTTACAATATCCGATTTTAAGCCAGACAATGTCCCAAAACGGCGAAACCGAAGTGCAAAACATCACCTGGGATAACTCCGCCACTACCTGTCTAAATATTTACAACGAAATTTTACATTAATATGTTTTGCGCGCGAGGGCGAACCCCGAGATTAGCGCAAGACCTACATTTATGCCATCAGTTTGCTTATATCTACAAACCCATCAACCGTTTCGTTTGAAAAACTTTTCGGTCTTTGACATTGGCCAAAACCAAGAATATTTTGACACCTCTGCCAATAAAAATTATTTAGAGCGCATTGCCCGCAAAAGTTATTTACCCACCAACAAACTACTTTTACAACTCATCCATCAACACCGAGGAAAATTCAAAGTGGCCTTTGGTTTATCCGGTGTTTTGCTAGAACAATTAGAAGAGTCTTTCCCCGAAGTCATTGAAGATTTCCAAAAATTAACAGCCACTGGTTGTGTGGAAATTTTAGCTGAAACATATCATCATTCATTAGCTTATCTCTATTCAGCCCAAGAATTCAAAACTCAAGTGGCCTTGCACAACCGTAAAATTAAAAAACTCTTTAATCTTCAACCAAAAGTTTTTCGCAACACCGAGCTGATGCTTAACAATCAAATGGCCAAGCAAATTGAAGAAATGGGCTATAAGGCTATTTTAGGCGAGGGGGCTGATTATATCTTGGGCTGGCGCAGCCCTAATTTCGTTTATCAAGCTAAAAACGGTGGCGCAACCAAATTATTATTACGCAATTATAAACTAAGCGACAACATCTCTTTTCGTTTTTCCTGCCGTGATTGGGCAGATTGGCCTCTCACCGCTGAAAAATTCGCCGCTTGGGTCAGGGGTAGCGAAGGCGATGGGGAGGTAGTAAATCTGTTTATGGACTATGAAACATTCGGTGAACACCAATGGGAAGAAACGGGCATTTTTGAATTCTTAAAAAACCTGCCCACTGAAATCTTGAAATACCCAGAAAATAATTTCCAAAATCCTTCAGAAGTGATAAAATTATATAAGCCCAAAGGCGAGCTTGATTTTCCTAATATTGTTACCTGGGCTGACACCGAAAGAGACCTTTCCGCGTGGCTGGGCAATAAAATGCAAAAAACCGCCCTAGAAAATATTTACTCCTTAGAAAATGAAATTAAAAAAACAAAAAACAAAAAACTGCTGGACACTTGGCGAAAACTACAAACCTCGGACCATTTTTATTATATGTGCGTGAAATGGTTTGCTGACGGCGATGTGCATAAATACTTCAGCCCCTACGAATCGCCCTATGATGGCTATATTACTTTTATGAATATCTTTAACGACTTAAAGCTGCAACTGAAATAAAGGTCGCTATTTATGAAGTTCGCACAACTTACGCTAATGTTTGGGGCGAAGAAATTGAATTTTGCGGAGCCGCTCGCCGCTCCTGCGGCGGCTCGCTTAGTCCTCGGCAAAATTTGGCCTGCTGGCCAAACCAAGCATTTTGCCTGTGGAAACTCCGCAAAATTAATTTCTTCGCCCCAAATACGCAAGTCCTAAAATTAAAAATATGAAACCCATTAAAAAATCGACTCCTGTAAAAAATGTGTCGCCAGAAAAAGCTTTTTGGTTTTGCGATGGTCAAGTTGCTAAAAACTTAAAAGAGTGCGCAAGTATTTTGGAGAAAATAGACCAAAATATTTTTAGCCACCATGTTAACGCCAGCAAAAACGATTTTGCCCGCTGGATTGAAGGAGTTTTTGATAAAAAAACTTTAGCCAAGCAAATTGAAAAAATCAAAACTGCCAAACTAATGGCTCAAAAAATCAGAGCCCAATTATAAATATGAACGCTAAAAAAATATTTTCTAAAGCCGTGCCTATGGAAAAACCAGCAGCGGTTTTTGAAGTATCTTGGGAGGTGTGCAATAAAGTAGGAGGTATCTGGACTGTTTTAACATCCAAAGCCGAGCAAATGCTTGAACAATACCCTGAAAACTATTTTTTGCTTGGCCCTTATTTTTTAGAAAAAACCAAAGGTGAATTTGAAGAAGAACCACCAACTGATGGTCTTAAAGAAATTTTTCATAGCTTAGAAATAGAGCATGGCTTAAAATGCCATTTTGGCAAATGGCTAATTGCGGGCGAGCCTAAAATAATTTTAATTGATTTTAAGGATTTTTGGTCCAAAGCCAACCAAATAAAAACCGAGCTTTGGAATAATTGGCAAATTGATTCTTTATTATCTGTTAATGATTTTACCGAGCCAGTTATTTGGGCGACAGCTTGCGGTTTATTAATTGAAAAAATGGCCAGTCTTTTTCCTGGTCAAAAAATAGTGGCTCACTTTCACGAGTGGCTCTCGGGAGCGGGCCTTTTGCACTTAGCAAAAATTGCGCCGCAAATAGGCACTGTCTTTACCACTCATGCTACTACTTTAGGGCGCACTTTAGCCTACAATAATGTTGATTTTTATAATTTTATTGACAAGATCAACATAGAAGAAAATATCATTAAATTTAACATCAAAGCCAAGCATCAATTAGAAAAAGCCACTGCCACCCAAGCCACTGTATTCACCACGGTGAGCGCTATCACTGCTTGGGAGGCCGAGAGATTTTTAGGTAGAAATGCCACTATCTTTTTGCCCAACGGCCTTAGCGAAAGCCAGTATCCCAGCTTTGAAGAATTAACCATTCAACATCGAGCGCACCGCAACCGCTTAAGAAATTTTCTGCTTTTTTATTTTTTTCCTTATTATTCTTTTGATTTAGAGCAAACTTTATTTTTCTTTACCGCTTGTCGCTACGAATTTCGCGCTAAAGGGCTGGATATCTTTATTAAATCTTTGGCTCAACTTAATAAAAAAATGCAAGAAAGCAACGCCAAAAAAACAATAGTTGTTTTCTTTTTAGTGCCCTCGGATGTGCGAGGAGTAAAAACTGATATTTTAGAAAGTCGTGAATTTTTAGATGACATCAAAAACTCTTTAGAAGAAATATCCGATGAAACCCAAGAAAAGGTGCTTTACGCTTTGGCTGAAGATAAAGAAATCTCTGAAGAAACGCTTTTCAATAAGGACTTTTTGTTTGATATTGAAAAAAAATTCTTAAAATTAAAAAGAAAGGGCACCCCGCCATTATCCACTCATGATCTGGTTAGCCAACAAGATGCTATTTTAACTGCCCTGCAAGATGCTGGTCTAGATAATAAGCCTGATGATAAAGTTAAAGCAGTTTTTTATCCCATTTACCTTTCTGGCCATGACGGCTTAACCAACTTAACTTATGAAGAATTTCTAAAAGGCGCGCATTTAGGCGTTTTCCCATCGTTTTATGAACCCTGGGGCTATACTCCCCTAGAAACGGCTGGTTTTGGCGTGCCTTCAATCACCAGCGACCTGACTGGGTTTGGCAGAGCTTGCCAAGAACATATTAAAAGCAAAAAGTATCCGGGCGTTTTTATCTTAAAAAGAACAGGTAAAAAAGATGAAGAAGTCGTTGATTCATTGACCAATAGTTTATTTTCTTTCAGCCAATATCAGCGCAAAGAAAGAGTAGAAAATAAAATTCATGCTAAAGATCTTTCCGCTTTTTTCGGCTGGAAAAAATTAGTCGCTAATTATTTTAAGGCCCATCAATTAGCCATAAAAGATAAATGAAAATAATTCATTATTTTAACGAAAATAATAGGGTAGCTAAAAATGTAGAAAAAGAAAACGGTTTTTTATTGACCAACCTTTTGGGCGGATATTTTTGGCTAGCTGAAAAGCCCACTAGTCGCTATCAGGGATGGTTTTTTACTCCTAGCTGGCTAGCTGGCAATAAAATTTTTCGTATTCTTGAAAACATTGAAATAGAAGGCTCATTGGCTGTGAACGAAATAAAAAACAATTTTTGGCAAGTAGAGAGAAAAAGGGGAGAGGCCAGTGAAACATTTTTCACGCCATCATTCTTAAATGTTTTAGTTTATGAAACAACTTTAGCCAGCGACATTAAGTTATTTTTTGACGCCAAAGAATCATACAACAACCAAAACAGCTCGTTTTATGAAATCTTTGAACAAGATGGTTTAGTGGTGATAAAATGCCAAACAACTGACGAAGCTATGCCTGAATTTTTTGTGGCCATTAAAGCCAACTCCACTATATACGAAAGACCCAACCAATGGATAGAAAGAAACTATTCTTTTGACAAAAACCGCAATTCAGCGCCCTTTGAAAGGTCTGTTTATTTAGCCTTAAAATTCAAAAATAGCCAGCGCTTAGTTTTAGCGGTGGCTCAAACCAAAGACCAAGCCATAGAACAAGCGCAAAATGCCACCAGACATTTAGGATCACTTAAAAAGAAAGCTAGAAAAGAAATAAAAAATCTTTGGCCATTTTTGAACCGCCCCAACATCAAAGATCCAGAATTGAAATTAGCCTATCTTTGCGCCAAAAATTCTCTTAGAAGTTGTTTAGTGTTTAACGAAAAGAAAAAAATCAAAGGACTTTATGCTGGCTTGCCTTGGTTTTTTCAATTTTGGCAAAGAGACACCGCTCTTTGCTTAACATCGCTTAAAGCGCTCAACAAATCAACCAGCCAAACAATTTGGCAAAATCTTATTAGAGATATTATTAGAGGCGAAAAAAATAATTCTGCTAGCGACGGTTGGGGTTGGGCCATCAAACGATCTGATATTTTTCAAGAATGGCATAGAAAGTTTCTGTTAACAGCCATACAAGAATTTGAAAAATCAGCCAGCCAGAACCTATTTTGGCACGGCCAAAGATCAACCTGGATGGACACCATTGACCGCTATCCAGCAACCATTGAATTACAAGCCCTTTTTCTGGCCGCTTGTCATACTGCTTCCAAAAATTTTGAATTTTGGCGCAAGAAGTTTTTTTATGATAACTTAGAAGATGACAGCCATATTTTAATTAAAGAAAAATTCTGGAATGGCCAAGCGTTGGCTGATGGTTTTAATGGCCAATCAGCAGATTTTACCGCTCGACCCAACGCTTTTCTAGCCTATCATAGCTACCCAAAACTTTTAACAAAACTAGAGTGGGAAAAATGTTTTGCCAATCTTTTGCCTCGCCTTTGGCTAGAATGGGGCGGACTAGCCACCATTGATAAATACAGCCCAACTTTCCACAACGAACATAGTGGCGAAACCCCAGCAAGTTATCATCAAGGGGATAGTTGGTTTTTTATCAATAATTTAGCCGCCTTGGTTTTAGCTAAAGCCAACCAAAAAAAGTTTAAGCCCTATATTGAACAAATCACCAAAGCCAGCATGCAGGACATTCTTTGGCAGGGAATAGTGGGTCATCACTCCGAGCTAAGCTCAGCCCGCAACCTGCAAGCCGAGGGTTGCTTATGTCAAGCATGGAGCTCCGCTCTGTTTGTTGAGCTTCTGCAGAAACTACATTAATTATGCTATATCTTTAGCCATCTCAAAAAATCTTTTTTTAATAAAATAATTCCATTAGTTGAATAATGGAATTATTGAGAGAAAGGTGAGAATTTTTCATCGCAACATACTTAGCGCTTCTTGGTCGTTAGCGGCTTGACCAGTTCTGATAAGAGCATCCATGGCTAGCCCAGCGTGAGTGGCATTGCTAGCGAATTTTGGAACGATCGGCTCAAAACCGAAGTTTTTTAGGGCTTGTAGAAAAGCCTGGTTTTCAGCAAAACCGCCAAAAACCGCTACTTCCTCTGGTACTTTTCGCCGCAGGATTTTATAAACAGCTTCCTTTTTTCTGCGACAAGCTGCCGCTAAACTTTGAAGGAGATAAGCTAAAGTGTAATCGCCAGCATTAAGAGCTTTTCCTGCAACAAGCTTCTCCACCGCTTCAGTGTCTGTTGGCAATTCATCAAGATCAAATACTACCTGGCTTCCAAGATGGGACACCGCTTCTGCCGCCTTTTTAGACGCTTGCTCATAGCTCCAGCCGAGCTTTTGGACAATGGCTTTGTAAATAGCCCCAGCCATAGAGATGTTAGTGATTAAAGCTCTTAAATTACCTAAGCCCTCAAAAGCAATGCCCGCATCAAATGTTTTGTTTGATGGTTTGATATTTTTTTCGCCGATCCAATCGCTGGTACCCACCCAAGTGCCAGTCCAAATACCTGATGGACAAACACTAAAGCCAATTCTGCGGGCAAAAACCGAATCGTGGCTGCAGGGAATAATCTTAATATCGTCAATTGTAGAATAAGCATTTTCCCCTAAAACATCAAATGGGAAAATTTTTTCTGCTGTGTCCTCGCCGAATAGTTCAGTATATAGCCCGCTAGTACTACCGTCAAAATCATATGCCCCCATACTTTGCAACATAGTTGAATCGTGAACAGGTATTTCGGTTTTAGCCCCCTTGGCAAGATAACTGATCCAATCTGCCAGACTAATAACTTTGAAATCCCCTGATTGAAGCTCCTTTAGGTAATAAAAGATATGAGAAGGCGGTTGAAAAAATGCCCAATTAGCCCCAGCCATTTGCCTATAGGCTTTTTTAGGATTAACCATCTTGTTAATCTCTTCAAAAATGACTCCGTCTGCCAGAGATTGATAACTAAGAATCGGCAGAATAAGCCGATAAGCCCGCTCTGACATACTTACTCGATATCTCTCTACAAAAGCAAGATCCGCTCCGGGCATTGCCCAGGCAATTGTATCGCCCTGTTCTGCGTAAGAGTTCACTAACTCCACCACAGATCTCAACCACTGCTCCGGCCAAAAGATATCTTTGTCATTTCCTATCCAAGGAATGGTCATCTGGCAAACTGTTTCTACTTCTTTTTCGTTCCATCGCTGGACTGTCAAACCACTGCTCATACCCAATACTGCCGTGAAAATATTTCCTTTCATGGAAATTCTCCTTTCTCTTTTTTAGAGATTTAATTGTCTAAGGTTCAAATTTATTAACGGCTTTATCCTACTACTTATTCCTATCTTTTCAAGCTTATGATAAGATAAGCCTAATAGTAAAAATATGAAAATACATTGTATTGGTATTGGGGGCATTGCTATTTCGGCTTTAGCCAATATCTATCAACAAAAAGGGCATAAGGCGCAGGGCTCGGATACGGAAGCTTCAGAAATTACCGCTGAATTAAAAAAGCAGGGGATTAGGGTTTTTATTGGCCATAAGGCTACCAATATTAGCAAAAATATTGACTTAGTTATTTACTCCGAGGCAGTGCCAAAAAGCAACCCCGAATTAAAAGAAGCGCAACGACTAAAAATTCGCTGTTTATCAGGAGCCGAGGCTCTGGCTGATTTAGCTAAGGATTATTTTCTAATCGCGGTTTCGGGTATGCATGGCAAAAGCACTACCGCCTCAATGATTGCCCAAGTTTTAATTAAGGCCAAGCTTGACCCCACTTTTATTATTGGCACCAAACCAGGATGGCGAGTTGGCAAAAGTAAGTATTTAATCATTGAGGCTGATGATTATCAATCTAAATTTTTGCATTATCACCCGGATATTTTGGCTTTAACCAACATTGAGGAAGAACATATGGACTGGTTTGAAAACCTTGATCATATTTTCAAAGTGTTTGAACAGTATGTTGGCCAAGTTAAGAGTTGCGTGATTGCCAACAGAGATAACGACAATATAGTTAAAGTTTTAGAAAAATCAAAAATCAAAACTAAATTTTATTCCTTGAAAGACAAAGAAGCAGGGGAATTGAAAAAAATATTAAAAGTGCCAGGCAATCATAATGTTTCTAATGCTTTGGCTGCCCTTAATGTGGCTCGATTATTGGGCATTAACGATAAAATAGCCTTGAAAGCGCTTAGTGAATATAAAGGGGTTTGGCGACGGTTTGAAGAATTTTCACTAAAGAGTAAAGAAGCAGGGGAATTGAAAATTATCTCTGATTACGCCCATCACCCCACTGAAATAGCCGCCACCTTGCAAGCTTTAGCTGAAAAATATCCCAAGCAAAAAAAATGGGTGATTTTCCAGCCCCATCAGTATCAAAGAACTTTTTATTTATTTGATAAATTCGTTGAAATTCTTGGACAAGCTCAAAGCAAATTCGGCGTGGAGAAATTGATTATTACTGATATCTATACCGTTGAAGGCCGAGAAAGCCAAGCTATTAAACAAAAGGTAAACAGCCAAAAATTAGCTAAAGCTATCAATCAAGAATGGGTGGTTTACCAGCCAGAATCCTCTTTGGTTGATTACTTAAAAACCACAGCTGGTCAATGGCAAGTAGCGACCATTATGGGAGCTGGCAGCGTTTATAAAACAGTTGGCCAGCTTATTAATAGTTTTCCACAATCTAAAATTGACGAAAAAAAACAAAAGAGTAAAATGAACTTGTAGAATAACTTTGAAAAAAGGTCAACTAGAAAATATTATATTTATTGAATATGAACACACTTATTATTGCATTAATCGCGCTTTTAGTTGTTTTAGTAATCGCTTTAGTGGTTGTTAAATCTAAAAAGAAAGAAAGCAAGGCAGTTATGGCCAAACCACAATCGCCAGTCCAACCAGGAGGACAAAGCTAAATAATTTTCTAAATAAAAAGAGGCCGCCCCAAGCGGCCTCTTTTGTATTACAAAAACCTTGAACAAACCGAATAAAAGCATTAAGATACTATAATAAATAGTTACATTTTATATTATGGATAAAATGGGCAAAGCCTACAATCCAAAAGAATCCGAGCAAAAAATTTACGCCTTATGGGAAGAGGGCGGTTATTTTACGCCAAAAATTGATCCAACCAAAAAACCGTTCACTATCATTATGCCGCCTCCCAACGCCAATGGCGCCTTGCACGCTGGTCATGCTTTATTTGTCACTCTGGAGGATATTATGACCAGATATCATCGCATGAAAGGGGAGAGCGCTTTGTGGCTACCCGGGGCGGACCATGCTGGCTTTGAAACTCAAACTGTTTTTGATAAAAAATTAGAAAAAGATGGTCGTCGCCGTCATGAAATACCCAGAGAACAGCTACTTCAAGAAATGATGGATTTCACTTTGCAAAATAAGGCAATTATGGAAAGCCAACTAAAGCGTTTGGGGGCTTCCTGTGATTGGAGTCGTGAAAAATTTACCCTTGACCAGGATATCGTCAAAATCGTTTACCAAACATTTGCCAAGCTACAAAACGACGGCTTGGTTTATAAAGGAACCCGCTTGGTTAATTGGTGTTGCAAACACCAAACATCGCTTTCCGACCTTGAGATAAAATATGAAGAAAGGGTTGACCCTCTTTATTATATTAAATACGGGCCATTTAAATTAGCTACTGTTCGGCCAGAAACAAAGTTCGGCGACACGGCTATTGCTGTTAACCCAAACGACAAACGGTATCAAGATTATATTGGCCAAGAGGTTGAAGTGCAAACGGTTTTAGGCAAATCAAAAATAAAAGTGATCGCTGATGAGTCAGTTGATATGGAGTTTGGCACGGGAGCAGTTAAGGTGACACCAGCCCACGATTTTGCAGACTACGAAACATGGCAAAGGCACAAAGATGAGATACCCGGGCCGAAAATTGTCATTGACAAATACGGCAAAATGAATGAATTGGCCGGCCCCTACCAAGGCATGAAAATTTTAGAGGCTAGAGAAAAAATAGTGGCCGATATGACAGCCAAAGGGCTTTTAGATGAAAAAGAAACCGACAAAAATTATAAACACAATGTGGCTTGCTGTTATAAGTGCGGTTCAGTAATTGAGCCAACTTTAATGGACGGTCAATGGTTTATTAAAACAACCGAAAAACCAGCCAGTGGGGGATTATCTTTGAGGGATTTAGCAGTTGAGGCGGTTAAAAATGGCCAGATAAAATTTATCCCCGCTCGCTTCGAAAAAATATTTTTACAATGGATGGAAAACCTGCGCGACTGGAACATATCGCGACAAATTCCTTGGGGCATACCTATTCCCGGCGATGAAGAACAGGTCTTTGACACATGGTTTTCCTCTGGCCAGTGGCCATTTGCCACTTTACAAAGCGCGAACAAAGGAGATTTTGAATATTTTTACCCCACCACCGTGATGGAAACAGCCGCGGATATTATTTTCTTTTGGGTGGCCCGTATGGTGATGCTGGGCATTTATGTAACCGGCAAGCCACCTTTTGAATATGTTTATCTGCACGGCTTAGTTAGAGACAAAGACAAACAAAAAATGTCCAAGTCCAAAGGTAATGTTGTTGATCCTTTGGGTATAGTTGATTTACATGGAGCTGATGCTTTGAGAATGGCTTTGGTGTTTGCCAACTCGCCCGGCCAAGATATCGCTTTTTCTGAAGAAAAAATAATCGCCCAGAAAAAATTTGCTAACAAGATTTGGAATGCGGCCCGATTTGTGATCACACAAAGCGAAAATGAAAAAGGAAAAATGAAAAATGAAAAAGTAACAGAAGCGGATAAAAACATCTTAAACGCACTACAAGAAACTGCCACCTCTATGACTAAAGACATTGATAATTTTTATTTTCACGAGGCCGCTCAAAAAATTTATCATTTTTTCTGTTACACTTTCTGCGATGTCTATATTGAACAATGCAAAAAAGAAAATAATCCAGAGATTTTGCTTTATGTTCTGCGTGAATCTCTCAAACTCTTGCACCCCTTTATGCCCTTCATTACCGAGCAAATCTACCAAATGTTGCCCAACAAAGAAAAGTCAGCCCTCATAGTAGAATCTTGGCCAAAATAATTATGAAAAAACAAATAAAAGTTAAAACGCTGGCCGTAGATTTTGACGGGGTTATACATAAATACTCCAAGGGCTGGGCTGATGGCGCGATTTATGATAAACCCATGCCAGGCGCTCTAAAAATAATGAGCGAATTAACCAAGCATGGCTTTGGCATAATTATTCACACTACTCGCCTTAATCCGGAAGTGCGTAGCTTAGCTGAAGCTAAACAACAAATACAAATGATTAACCAGTGGCTCAAGAAAAATGGTTTCGAAAAAGGCAAACATTATCAAGCCATTACTGCCTTAAAGCCTAAGGCTAGCTATTACATTGATGACCGAGCGATAAAGTTTACTGATTGGCAAAAAATCCAAAAGTTTTTTATGCCGAAATAATTATGATTTATGGCGAAAAAATTTTTTCCCAAACTTAATTTTTGGCAGAAAAGTGTTATTTTCTTAGATGTTATGGCCATAGCTTTGTTTATTGCTATTATTTTAATTAACCTCAATGTGGTTTCTATCAGCCAACCCTATATTTTTACTGACATAGAAAAACTGCCAAACTTGCAAACTGTTTTGGTGCTAGGGGCGAGCGTTCATCGCGATCAAACTTTAAGCGATATGCTCAAAGATAGAGCTGACACAGCCATTGAATTGTATCGAGCGGGCAAAGTGAAAAATTTTTTAGTAAGCGGTGATAATCGCCAAAAAAACTATAATGAAACTGCCGCCATTGAAAAATATCTTCTAGGGCAGGGGATACCGCAAGATAAAATTTTCCTTGACTATGCTGGCTTTGACACCTATGATAGTCTATACCGCGCTAGAGATGTTTTTCAGGCCGAAAAACTGGTGGTTGCCACCCAAAACTTTCATTTGCCACGAGCAGTCTATTTAGGCCGGCAATTAGGCATGGAGGTTTACGGCTTTCCGGCTGACAAACGGCCATATCGCAATATCTGGCTGAATATCGCCCGGGAAAAACTGGCCAACATTAAAGCGTGGCTAGATATTAACATAAATGCAAGCCCTGAATTTTTGGGGCAGGTTGTGCCGATCAACTAAATATGTCAAACAATAAAACTTTTGTTATTTCTCTGGGCGGATCAGTAATGTATCCGCAAAGCTTGGACGAGACCTATATTAAAAAACTCCGCGATTTTTTGCTTAAAAACATTAAAAATGATTTTAAGTTTGCGATTGTCGCGGGTGGGGGACAATTAGCTCGCAATTATCAACAAACTGCCCTAAAAATCGCTAAAATATCAAATAACGAGCGAGATTGGCTGGGTATTGAGGCCATCAAACTAAACGGTTTATTACTTAAAACAATACTGGGAAATCAGGCGCGGCTTATTTCGTCAAGCGACGAAAATAATTCCAAAGTTTTTAACAAATATTCAATAATTATAACCTGTTTCGGACAACCCGGGCATTCAAGCGATTTAACTGCGGTTCAAGCGGCCATTGATTTGAAAATCAATACAGTTATAAATTTAGGCAAACCGCATTTTGTTTATACCGCCAATCCCGACAAAGACCCAACCGCCAAGCCACTTATTCAAGTAAGTTGGCAAGATTATTTTAAGATTATCCCGAGCAAGTGGACGCCCGGTCTCAATACGCCTTTTGACCCAGTAGCTAGCCGTTTGGCGCAGAAAAATAAAATCGCCGTAATTGTGGCTGACGGGCGCAACTTACCTAATTTTCAAAAAATACTCAACAACCAAAGATTTGCGGGCACAACGATTTTATGAACATTGAAGCAATTAAAAAAATAATCAGCGATAGCTTAGCCATAGGCGAGCCTTCTTTTGTTTTTCCGCCCAATACACAAATGGGCGATTTAGCCTTGGAATGTTTTGCCTTGGCCGGGCAATTAAAAAAATCGCCAACAGAAATTGCTTCCTCTCTAGCTGAAAACTTTCCCACTAACGAAATAATAGAAAAAGCCACTGCTGTTGGTCCTTATGTTAATTTTCAGATCAATCGACAAGTTTTATTTAGTGCTGTGCTAGAAGAAATTACCAACCCAAAACCCGACTCCGCCAAAGGCTATAGCAGGCGAGGTAAAATAATGGTGGAATATCTCTCGCCCAACACCAACAAACCTTTGCATTTGGGCCACTTGCGCAATGGCGCTTTAGGTATGGCTGTGGCCAATATCTTGCAGTTCGCTGGCTATGGAGTAATTAAAGCTAATTTAGTTAATGATAGGGGAGTACACATTTGCAAATCAATGCTGGCTTGGCAGAAATGGGCAGATGGGGCCACCCCCCAATCAACCAACACCAAAGGCGACCATTTTGTGGGCCAATGGTATATCCGATACGCCGTTGAAGCAGAAAAAGACCCAAATTTGGAGCAAGAAACGCAGGAAATGTTGCAAAAATGGGAGCAAGGCGATCAGGCCACCCTCAAACTATGGGAAATGATGAATAGCTGGGTTTACGAGGGTTTTAAGGCCACCTACGAGCGATTTGGCCTGCAATTTGACGCAACTCTCTATGAAAGCCAGACCTATAAGCTGGGTAAAAATGTTATTCAGCAGGGAATTGATAAAGGCGTATTTCAACAAACAGACAATGGCGCTATAATCGCCGAATTATCGATTGACGAATTTGGGCTTGACCAAGATAACCAACCAAAAAAAATTACCTTGCAGAGAGAAGATGGCACTAGTGTTTACATGACGCAGGATTTAGGCACGGCGGTTTTAAAATTTCAGGATTATAAGTTAGACCAATCAATCTATGTGGTGGGCTCGGAGCAGAATTATCATTTTAGAGCGCTGTTTTGGCTATTAGAAAAATTGGGCTATCCTTGGGCCAAAAACTGTCACCATCTGTCTTATGGTATGGTTTATTTGCCCGAAGGTAAGATGAAATCCCGTGAGGGCAAAGTGGTTGATGCTGATGATCTAATCGCTCAAATGGAAAAATTAGCGCAAGTAGAAATTGAAAAACGATCTCCGGGAAAAGTAACAGGGGATAGAGCTCTAACAATCGCTTTATCAGCTATTAAATTTTATCTTTTGCGGGTGGGAGCTGCGCAAGATATTCATTTTAACCCGCAGGATTCGCTATCATTTGAGGGCTTCACCGGACCGTATTGCCAATACGCTTACGCCCGAGCCAAAAGCATTGTGCGTTCAGCCCCTGCCACCGCTGATAAACCCAACTATTCTTTATTGGGCAATGAACAAGAACTTTTGCTAGCCCAAAAACTTATGGCTTTCAATCAAACCGTGGCCACGGCTGGAGATACTTTTAACCCCTCAAAAATAGCGCTTTACGCCTATGACTTAGCCAAGTCCTTTAACCAGTTTTATCAAAAACATTCGGTACTCAATGCCGACAATCCTCAATTAATTGCCGCTAGGCTTAGCCTTGTCTCGGCCGTGGCCATCATCTTGCAAAAATCGCTCAACCTCTTAGGCATTGAAACCTTAGAGCAAATGTAAAGGCAAGAAGAAAAAAATTGCCTTTCATATTGACAATGACCAGCTAATCGATATATTATTTTAGTAATATGAATTTGATAATAAAAAATTGTTCCCAACAACCACAAACTCTCCCTTGCGGGAAGAGAGCGGTTGTAATACATTGAAAGTATCTTTACCATAAAATTACACTCCCTCCCTTCCCGAAAGGGATTTTTATTTAGGGAAGGACAGAACTTTAAAATTATTCCACCTTAAGGGGGTGAAAAAATGTGCAAAAAGATGTTAGAGTTTTCTGAGGTTTCTATCCAAAAGTGTTTCGAATTAGATAATGAAAAGTATATGAAAGTAACATTGTTCGAAACACCAAGCGGAGAAAAACGAAACGCGGTTTCTTTCAATGAAGAAACTTATATCTTCATTGAAGAAACCGCAATGGTTTCTATTAAGCAGGCAGAGTAATCTGCCTACCTTCACTTTGAGCTCTTATGCAGGGTTGTTCACAACCCTGCTTTTTTGTTTTTCACAGGTTGCGTTGATAATGGTTTTTGAGTATGATAGGGGAATGAAAATAGATACAGATCCAAATAAAATTAAAGAGATTTTAGAGAGGGGAGTTGAGGAGGTGATTAACAGAGGGCATCTAGAAGTGGCTTTGTTGTCTGGCAAGCAATTGCGGGTAAAGTTTGGCATTGACCCGACCGGACCGAAGATTCACATTGGCCGAGCGATTCTTTTATGGAAATTAAAGGCTTTCCAAGAGCTAGGACACCAGATTGTTTTGATTATTGGCGATTTTACCGGCCAAATTGGCGACGCTTCAGACAAGGATTCAATGAGAAAATCATTATCTGAAAAAGAAGTTAAGGAAAATATGAAAGACTACGAAAGACAAATCGGTAAGATATTGGATATGAAAAAAGTAGAGGTTCGCCATAATAATAAATGGTTGGGCAAACTAACCTATGCGGAATATTCTTATTTTGCTAAAAAATTTACTGCTCAACAAATGATTCAACGGCGAAATTTTAAAGAAAGGTGGGATAGAGAAAACCCCATCGGCTTACATGAGCTGGATTATCCATTATTGCAAGGTTACGATTCGGTGGCGGTTAAAGCAGATGTTGAACTGGGTGGCTTTGATCAATTGTTCAATCTGCAAAGGGGTCGAGATATGCAAAAGATTTTCAAGCAAGACCCTCAAGATATTTTGATTACAAAAATGCTTAATGGTTTGGACGGCCGCAAAATGTCCACCAGCTGGGGTAATGTTATTACCATTATTGACGAGCCCGATGATATGTTCGGCAAAATAATGTCAATGCAAGACGAGCTGATAGGGGATTATTTTGAACTTTGCACCCGTTTGCCTCTAGCGGAAATCGCCAAGATTAAACAAGAAACAGCCAATCCGCGCGACCAAAAAGCCCGTTTAGCCAAAGAAATTACGGCGCTTTATCATGGCGAGAAAGCCGCCACGAAAGCCGAAGAGGAATTCAATAAAATTTTTCAAAAAAAAGAGTTGCCCAGCGAAATACCGCAATGGCAAGCTAAAAAAGGAGAGTATAATATCTTGGATTTGTTATTTGAAAGTGGCTTGACGCCCTCCAAGGCCGAAGCCAAGAGAATGGTTTTAGGTGGCGCGGTTGAAATGAACAGCCAAACAAAAACCGACTGGCAGGAAATTATAAAAATTGAAAATGACATAACCATTCAGGTTGGTAAAAGAAAATTTATTAAAATTTTATGTCAAAGCTTTTAATTATTGAAGATGAACCATTATTAAGAGAAATGTATTGTCAGGTTTTTGCTGAACATGGGTTAAATGTCATGTCAGCGGAAAGCGCTGAAGAAGGCTTGCTAATATTAGAGCAAGAAGCCCCAGACTTAGTCCTATTGGATATTTTACTGCCCAATGCCAGTGGCTTAGAGATGTTAGAGCAATTAAGACGTATCCCCAGCAACATAGCCAAAACAAAAGTAGTGGCTTTTTCTAACTATGACAATAAAATCGCTAGAGAAAAAGCCAGAGAATTGGGTGTTTTAGACTACTTAATCAAAACAGAATTTACTCCTCAAGAAATCGTAGAGAAAATAATGAGCTATCTTCCATAAGATATGAAAAAAATCATTTTTATCTTTTTAATAGCCATCGCCATTGGGGCAATTGTTGGTTTTGGAATTAATGATTTACAAAAAACAACTTTTGTTTACAAGCAACAGCTCATAGCCAATATAGAGCAAGCCACCTCACCGAATAATAAAGTCATCACGCCCGCTCAACAGCCAGAAATCGCGGCCACCAGCGCCTTATTGGCCGAAATAACTGGAGACAGCCAGCCCAAAATTATTTTTGCCAAAAATCAAACACAAAAAGAACCGATTGCCAGCTTAACTAAGATGATGACTGCTGTGATAGCGGCTGAATTTTACGAAAAAAATCAAACTATTATTATTAACAAACAAGCCATAGACCAACTCGATGCCAGTGGCAACCTGAAAGCAGGGGAGCAATTTAATTTAAGCGATTTGTTGCGAATTATGCTAATTGAATCCAGCAACGATGCTGCTTTTGCTTTAACCGCGCCAATGGACGGGCCAGCTGGTTTTGTGGCTTTAATGAATCTCAAGGCTAAAGATTTGGGCATGGAAAGCACTACCTTTTTTAGCCCCAATGGCCTTGACCCCGAAGACAGCGGCTTGTCCGAGGAGCAGATCAATCAATCAACCGCTTTTGATTTAACTAGATTAGCCCAGTATATTTTTTATCATCATCCTGAAATAACCAAAATTCTAAGCGAAAAAGAAACAGCTGTTTATTCGCAAGGTGGCGAATTTTACCACCCATTAACTAATACCAACGAATTATTAGGTAAATTTCCTAGCATCATTGGCGGCAAAACCGGCACCACCGAAAGAGCAGGGGGTTGCTTATTACTCATTTTACAAGGTAAAAATCCACAAAGCCATTTTGTGGCCGTAGTGTTAAATTCGCCCGACAAGTTTAAGGATATGGAAAATATCATCACTGCCTATGGCTTCTGAACATATTATTAAAGTTTTATTGCTTTGCGCTTTTTCTTCAATGCTGGCTGTCTTATGGACGCCATTTTTGACTAATTTTTTATACAAGCACAAGCTATGGCGCAAAACCGCCCGTCTCAAAGCTATTGACGGGACCCCGGCCACAGTTTTTCACCAGCTACATAAAGAAAAAGAGGTTTCCACACCACGCATGGGCGGGTTATTGATTTGGGTTACTACGGTGTTTGTAATTTTCTTATTTGCCATGCTTGACGCTATTTTTCCGCAAAACCCTGTCTGGAACCATCTTAATTTTTTATCGCGTAGCCAAACTTGGTTGCCCTTAGGATTATTGGTGGCGGGCAGTCTATTAGGCCTAGGAGATGATATTTTACAGGTTTTGAGCAAGGGCAAGTATGTGGGTGGAGGTATGCGCTTTACCCGTCGGCTAGCCATTGTGCTTCTAATGGGCATAATTGGAGCTTGGTGGTTTTATTTTAAGCTAGGCTATAGCTCTATCCATATTCCGGGTGATGGTAATTTAGAAATTGGTTTATGGTATCTGCCATTATTCATAATAACTACTTTGGCTTGTTGGGCAGGTGGAGTGATTGATGGCATTGATGGCCTATCGGGTGGTGTTTTCAGTATTATGTTTAGCGCTTTTGCCATTATTGCCTATACCAACGGTCAATACGATTTAGCTACTTTTTGCGCGGTGATTGCTGGAGCGACCCTGTCTTTTTTGTGGTTCAATGTTCCACCCGCTCGTTTTTATATGAGTGAAACCGGTAGTTTGGGCCTAACAGTTGTTTTAGCGGCCGTGGCTTTTTTAACTGATTCTTTGCTGGTTTTGCCAATAATAGCGGGGCTTTTGGTGGTTGAAGTTGGTTCAATTATAATCCAGCTTTTTTCTAAAAAGTTTTTCCACAAAAAAATTTTTCTTTGCACACCTATTCATCACCACTTAGAAGCCATTGGCTGGTCGCGAGAAAAAATCACGATGCGTTTTTGGATTATCAACTTAGTGCTGGCCATTATCGGCGTAGCCATTAGATTACTTGGTTAATTATTTTAAAAATGAAATTAGAAAATTTAGAAAATAAAAATATTTTGATTTTGGGGTTGGGCAAAGAGGGGATTGACAGTTATTTGGCTTTGCGCAAAATATTTCCGCATAAGATTTTAGCAGTGGCCGATAAAAAGGAATTAAAATATTTTGACAAAAAAGTTCAAACAATTTTAGCCAAAGATAAAAACTTAAAAAAATATTTTGGAAACAATTACTTAAATAAAGCGGGGGAGTATGATTTGATTATTAAGGCCCCCGGCATTTCATGTAAGGAACTCGGTTCCCTACAAACAACTTCGCAGGCCGAAATATTTTTTGATAATTTTCCCGGGTTGATTATTGGGGTAACTGGCACTAAAGGTAAGGGCACCACTTCTGGTTTGATTTATCAAATTCTCAAAACTGCTCGTTTGAAAGCGTTTTTTCTTGGCAATGTAGGCAATCCTGTCATGCAGTATCTACTCAACGCCAAGCCCGACCACATTGCGGTTTATGAAATATCAGCTCAGCAGTTACGGGATCTTAAAAAATCGCCACAAATCGCTGTTTTTTTAAATTTATTTTCTGATCATTTAGATTACTTTACTAATTTCCAGGAATACGCCAAGGCTAAAGCAAATATAGCCATACATCAAACAAAAAACGACCTTTTAGTTTATAATGGCCAAGAGCCATTAGTAAAAAAAATCGCCAGCCAAAGCAAAGCGCGTCAAGTTACTTTTAACAAAGCAAAGCTGAAAATAGTTGAAAATATTATCAACCTCAAAGAAATTCCCCTGCAAGGCGAGTTTAATTACTTAAATGTTTTGGCCGCTGTTTTAGCCACTACTCCCTTTAATATCCAAAAAGAAAAAATTAAAAAAGCCATAAAAACTTTCCAAAATTTACCGCACCGCCTAGAGTTCGTCGGCAAATATCAAGGCATTGAGTTTTACAACAATTCAATGGCCACGGTTCCGGAAACAACAATTTTAGACCTTAAAACTTTTAGCAACAAAAAAATTTCTTTGATTATTGGCGGTTCAGACAAGGGTAGCGACTATAGCTTACTAGCTAAAGAAATTGCCAAGAGCTCAGTAAAAAATTTGATTATTCTAGGCCAGGGGACTGGCCAAAAGATTGTAAACAAGCTGGAAGGAGGGAACCTCCTTCCTAAAAGGAAGGAGGTTCCCTCCTTCCAAGCGCAAAGTATGGAAGAGGCGGTTAGGATTTGCTATCAACAAACGCCCAAAGACGGTATTTGTTTGCTTTCGCCAGCCTCAGCCAGTTTTAATATGTTTAAGGATTATCAAAACAGGGGAGAACAGTTCAAAAAATGGGTAAAAAAATATGGACAAAAAAGTAATTAAAAAAAAATCTCTACCTGATTATTTTCTGCTGATTATCGCAGCTGTTTTAACTCTTTGGGGATTATTTGCAGTAGGGATGATCTCTTTACCATT
>JAPLWE010000056.1 GCA_026396705.1 Candidatus Gribaldobacteria bacterium | reverse complement strand
AAGCTCGCCTAACAAGCGGTTTATTCTAAAAAATGAGGTTTGTGTTGGCGAAGTTTACAAGAAAGCCTTTACTACTAGCACCATTCTGTCCAACTATCCCCTCTTTGATTCTAAAGGCGTTCCTTCGCAAGCCGGAGAAATTATAAAAAAGAAATTTAATTATGTTGATTAAAGAAACCATCACGAAAAAAAAGTTGATAATGGATATGGTCGGCAAACATAGTTTTCCATTTTTTATTTTTGACAAGAAACAGCTTTTTTTGAGTTTTAATCAGTTTGCTGATGCTTTTTTTTTTTTTTTTCCCAAAGAAAATATTTTTTATGCTGTTAAATCAAATCCCTATCTTCCTTTGGTTAAAGAGATTGTTAAACTTGGGGGCAGTTTAGATGTTTCAAGCGCGAGCGAGTTTGAGATGGCCTTGAAATGCGGGTCTAAAAAAATTCTTTTTTCTGGGCCGGGTAAAACTTTAAATGATTTGAGTTTGGCTGTTTCAAACAGAGAAAAAGTTATTGTAAACATAGACAGCTTTGGCGAGCTTACAAGATTAGGAGAGTTAACTAATAGAAGCAAAACAGCTGTTAAGGCTGGAGTTAGAATATTTATCGAAGAGGCGCATGGTAAATGGAATAAATTTGGTATTGATTTAAGTGATTTAAGGAAGTTTTTTAAGGTTGCCCAAAAGTATCAATATCTAGATTTATGCGGAATTCAATGCCATATGAGCTGGAATAAAAATAGCCAGCCCTATAAAAAAGCTATTAAGGCTATCGGCGTTTATTTAAGGGATAATTTTAGTAAAAAAGACTTGGCTAACTTAAAATTTATTGATTTCGGGGGAGGTTTTTTACCAGATAATAGATTGTGTCAACTAGAAGATTATAGCTCGGGTATTAAGATGGCTATTCAAAAGCATTTAGCGCCTATCTTAAAATCAGTTGAGTATTTCACCGAGCCCGGCAGAATAATTAATTATGCTTCTATGCATTTTTTATTCACTATTGCTGATGTCAAGAGCAAGAAAATAGCTATTGCTGACGCTGGGACCAACGCTTTTGGAGTTGACACAGGAGGCTTTGAATATTTTCCGCTGATAAATTTAACAAACCCGTCTTCAAAAGAAATCCCTTTTGAAATTCACGGCTCGCTTTGCACGCCTTATGATATTTGGGGCCATTCCTGCTATGCTAGCAAAATAAAAGAAGGCGACATTATATTAGCTCCTTTTCAGGGCGCCTATACTTTAACTTTAGCTCAAAATTTTATTAAACCTATTCCCCCTGTTTATGAATTAAATTAATGCGTTTAGGAGACGAGATAAGCGCATTGTCAGCAATGCCATATAAACAATAATTTATTTTAGGAAAATACAGGCATTGGCCGGTATTTTTTATTTTTTCTCTCAAAATTTTTATTGATAGTAATTGGCTGTCGTAAATTGTAATTGGCTCTTTAATTAATGAAGCAAAAACTGGATAACCAAAAGAATCTTTCATAAATTTAGGGTATTTTTTGAGAGGTTTCATTTGTTGGCCAAAGCCTACTTCTAATTCATTAAAGTCAGCTTTTTGTCTTTTGCGAGCGAAGCGATACCATTTTTCTTCTTTTTCTTGAGAAACATTCATGGTGCCCCGACAAAACAAGCTTTTACAAAAACAAGGATATTGGAAGTTTTCATTGGGTGATTGCTCTACTTCATAATCAATAGTTAATTCTTCGCCTGGAAAAATTTTTCTCAACGATACAAAAACTATATGTTTTTGCAAAAGCAAAACGCCACAATTGGGCATACAAGAGTGATTAATTAAGTGGGCGCCAACTGCTTTAATGTCTTGGGGCACGATAGAGGCTTTATCATTATAAAACATTATATAATGGCCAAAATGTTTTTCATAATCTTCTTCTTCTGCTATTTTAATTAAACGGCCTAAGTAATCGGCCACTATTGTTCCGTTGGGAATTTCTTTTTTAGCGAATATTCCCCTACCTTTTTGTTTTTCTTTTTTAATAGTATAAAAGCTTTTATCAAGTAAAATCATAGATTTTTATTATTGATTGTTAGTGGTTGTAGCTGAAGAGGGGCTACTTTCAATGGTGGTGTCAGAAGTGGTAGCGATAGCGGTAGTTTCAGGCGTTGTTGATCCTGTCGAAGATGAGGTTTCTAACGGAGTTGGCGTTTCTATGGTAGGGGGTGTTTTTTCTTTGAGGTTGCGGGTGTAAAATTGCCAGTCTAAAATTTCCCGCGCTACTCTTTGAGCAGTTGATTTTATGCCTGGCACATCTTCAATTAAAACAACTATGACCATTTCTGGGTTATCTGAGGGAGCGTAAGCAGCAATCCAGTTTAAGTAAATTTCTTTGTTGGGATAAATTTGCGCTGTGCCAGTTTTAGCTGAAACGGCTATGGGTAGAACATTTAATGAATGAGCTGAACCAGCTGGGGAAGTTACTGTTTGACGCATCCCTGCTCGAACAATTTTTAAGGTTGAGCTGGATACAAAATTTTCTTTAACTAAAACTGGCGGGATTTCTTGTTTTTGGTTATCGCTTGATAAAATCTCTTTAGCTAGCTTGGGCTGGTAGAGCCGGCCATTATTGGCTATGGGCATAATAGCTTGGGCTAGTTGTAAGGGAGTGGTTAAAAAATATCCCTGGCCAATAGAAAGGTTGTAGGTGTCCCCTAAATACCATTTTTGGGTGAGCGGTGTTTTGAAATAGGTTTCTTTCCATTCGGGCGTGGGCACCCTGCCTGATAATTCGGCTGGCAAATCAATATTAGTGGCTTGACCAAAACCAAACAGACTAAGATACTTGGCTATTTTCATTATGCCCAAGCCATCAAATTTTTTTGGCAATTTAGCGTCATAGTACTCGTTAGACGGTTTAGGGGCGGTGTATCCCCCACCAATCATATAAAAGAAAGGATTAACTGATTCAGCTATCGCTCTTTTGATATCAGTGTAGCCATGATAGGCATTGTCGGGGTAACAATCAGCGCCTTGGTCATACTGATGAGGCGCGCAAAGCTTTAAGGGGCAGTAGAGAACTGTTTTTTCATTAACAATCCCCTCTTCTAAAGCGGCTGTAGCCATAACTGGCTTGATAGCTGAACCGCTGGGATAAAGCCCGGCAATTACTCTATTTAATTGTGAGTTATTTTTATCATTATTAAGCTGTTGAAAATCTTCAGTGGATATACCCTCAGCAAATAAATTATTATCAAACGAAGGCCAAGAAACCGAGGCTAGTATTTCGCCGTTTCTTGGATCTAAAATAACTACTGCCCCCTTCTTAAGGCCGTTTTCGGCCAAAATAGAACTCAATGCTTGCTCGCTTTTCTTTTGTAATTTTATATCAATAGATAAAACTAAACTCTGCCCTGAAGTGGGATATTGCGTAACCTCCTGCGAGATTATTCTTCCTTGGGCGGTTCTAGCAAATTTAACAATACCTTTCTTTTCCTTGAGAATGTCTTCGTAATATTTTTCTAGGCCTGCTTTGCCGATATAATCGGCAAACTCGTAATTATTGCTTTGTAAAACCTCAACATCTTCCTGACTGATTTTTCCTAAGTAGCCTAAAATATGGCTCATACTTAATGGTCCTTGGTATTGTCGCAAGATATTTTTTTTGATGATAAATCCAGGAAACTCAACTTGTTCGGCAGTTAAAAGCACCAGTTGTTCATGGGTTAAATTTTCCGCTATTAAGAAATCATCTTGGCTGGAGGTGGCTATAATATTTTTAACAAAATCAGCTGGCTTTTGAATAATAGCAGAGACAGCGATAATCGCTTGATTGTAATTTTCCTTGGGTAGCTCTGATTTTTTTGCCCAGAGATCAAAGGTTGATTCATTTTTTACTAGAGGCAAAAGATTCCTATCGTAAATAATACCTCTTTCGGCTGACAAATTAAAATTTGTAAATTTATTTTGTTGAGAAAGCGAGTTATATTTTTCTTTGCCTTGCGCTTGCAGATAAAAAGTAAAACCAGCCAAAAATCCGAAAACTAAAAACCCAAAAACCAATAAAGAAAGAAATCCGTTTTTATCAAGCGGAACTTCCAGCTTTTTGCTAGAAACAAAATGTTCTCGCTCTCTTTTTTGAGCGAGTTTGTCTAAAAAAATGTCTTCTATTCCGACTTCTTTAACTTTCCTTTTTATATAAAGAGGCATAAATGAAAAAAGAAATAATTCCCATAGTCATCGTGGAAGCAAAAGTAATTATAAAATTTAGCCAAGAAAAGTTTCGCCAAGCCAACAATAAAGAAAAAAATTTATAAGACAAATAAGCCACTGAAAAGTTTATTAGAAAAGAAAAAATATTAAGCCCTTGCATTAAAAAGCTCATTTTTTTGATTAGCCAAGCCAGTAAAATAAAAAATAATATCCAAAAACCAAAAAATAATTGTCCAGAGTATATATCTAAAAAAATTCCAGCGCTAATGGATAAAAAATAACTGAAATAATCATTTTTTTTGCGAAAAAAACAATTTAAAAAAACTAGCAAAAAAACAAAATCAATGGTTATTCCCCAAGGGAGAAGCTGTGGCAGAAAGCTTAATTCAATAAAAAATAAAGCCAGTAAGGCAAATGGCCAAATTAGATATTTTGTAATAAATATGTTAAGATGATTATTTTTCATCAATAATTATTAATAATTGCTTGAAACTATTTCGCAAAAAATAAGGTAAAATACTACCTTTTTGGAAAGAGCTTGATGACTCTTTTTCAAAGTTGAGCACCTCGCCCACTAAAATATCTTTAGGAAAAGCATTGCCTAAAGCAATGGTTTTTACTAAATTACCTTTACTTAAAATTTGTTCTTGTGGGACTAATTCAAAAGAAATTTTATCGCTACCGTTGCCCTTAACCACAGCCAAAACACCGGTTTCATTTTGAATTTCAGCTTCAAAAGAGCTAGAGGCTGCTGTAATTAAAATGATTTGCGAGAAGTTATTGTAAACTTTTTCAACTTTGCCGACTAAAGCCCCATCTGGCGTGATCACTGCCAAGCCTTTAGTTATCTTATCTTTACTCCCTTTATTAACTAATAAAAAATTTCCCAGAAAATCTTTATTCAGCACATCAGCCAAAATTATATTTTCTTTTCTCTCTTGGCTTATTCCCAAGGCGGCTCTTAGTGTAACGTTTTCTTCAGCTTGAGATTTGAGAATAATAAGCTCTTCTTTCAATGATAAATTTTCTTTGATTAAATTTTGATTTTCTACTTGATTGCCTCCTGATAGCCAACTACTAGTTTGCCAGGTTGATTTTTGCCCCACAGCAAAAATTTTATAAAAAGTATTTTTAATAAAATCGTCAGCGTTGAATTTATTAAGTCGATATATCGAAATATCGACATATCGCGTAAGCTTTTGTCTATTGATAAGGCGACGACCTACTCTCGCGGTAAAACCACTACCATCGGCCTCAAAGGATTTCACTTCTGTGTTCGGAATGGGAACAGGTGGAGCACCTTCAGTATAATCGCCTTATCAATAGACAAAAAATATTCCTCAATAATTGCTAACCGTTTAGAAACCCAATTGATAAACCTATTAGTACTCCTCGGCTTAAAGCATTGCTGCCATTACACCTAGAGCCTATCAACCCCGTAGTCTCCGGGGGGTTTAAGAATCCTAATCTCGTGGTGGGCTTCGCACTTAGATGCTTTCAGTGCTTATCCCTTACCAACGTGGCTACCCAACAATGCCCTTGGCAGAACAATTGGTACACCAGAGGTTGGCTCCGGAAGGTCCTCTCGTACTATCCCGAACTCCACTCAAGATTCGGCGCCTGCAGTAGATAGGGTCCGTACTGTCTCGCGACGTACTGAACCCAGCTCACGTACCACTTTAATGGGCGAACAGCCCAACCCTTGGAAGCTTCTCCACCTCCAGGATGTGATGAGCCGACATCGAGGTGCCGAACAGAGCCGTCGATATGAACTCTCGGGCTCTACTAGCCTGTTATCCCCGGGGTAACTTTTAGCCGATTATCTTCCCTAATCCTATAAATTAAGGTCGGTTCACTAAGTTCTACTTTCGTAACTGCTCGACTTGTCTGTCTCGCAGTAAAGCTGGCTTATGGCTTTACCCTATCACTCCGATTTCCATCCGGAGCTAGCCAACCTTTAAACTTCTCCGTTACTTTTTAGGAGAAAAGCGCCCCACTTAAACTACCAACCAAACACTGTTTCTCCGCGCAAGGCGAAGGTTAGAACAAAAACATTAAAAGGGTGGTGTTTCATTGTTGGATCAGCCCTACCCAAAAGTAGAACCTCATATCCTACCACCTACGCTACGCATCTAATATCAGTATTCAATATCTGGATATAGTAAAGCTCCCGGGGTCTTTCCGTCTAGCTGCAGGTATCCCGCATCTTCACGGGAATTGCATTTTCACCGGGCTTCTCGTTGAGACAGTCCCCTGATCGTTATACCTTTCATGCGGGCCTGAACTTACCCGGCAATGGATTACGCTCAAATATGTTAATCTCTAAATTTATCAAAATAATAAATTTAGAATTCTCTATGTCGCCATAAAGTTCGGGCCATATCTTCTAAGATATTTACTCTACTCTTATCATTTACTTGTAAATATTTAGTTCGACGTATGGTCTCTGAGGATTCCATAAAATAAAATTTAGTTTATGGTCTTTCCTGCTGATTGTCTGGCGGCTACCCTTACAGCCACACTTGTTGGGTTTCCCCTTAAGTACTCCAGAGTTTCCAGCATATAGTCGAATTTTACTAAAGCAGCGTTGTCTACTTTAACACGGTCAGAGTTACCGCGGACGTTTACTGGAGGCTTAGTCCAATGAGCATTTGCCTTGCGACAAATACGCTCGGTTTTGACACTCCAGCACTGGTCAGGTCTCAGCCCCTATACATCCTCTTACGAGTTTAGCAGGGACCTGTGTTTTTGGTAAACAGTCGCCAGGGGTCTTTAGCTGCGACCGCCTTACGGCGGTAGGTCTTATCGCGAACTTACGACCGTTGTTTTGCCTAGTTCCTTAACGAGGTTTCACCCGTTCGCCTTAGTACACTGATACTAGTCCACCTGTGTCGGTTTTGCGGTACGGACTCGGGATCCTTAACTCTTTGGAGCTTTTCTGGGAACTTTGCTCAACAAGGTTATTCCGACCGAAATCGGAAGTCCCCCTAATCCTTGAAAAAACTTAGATTAGGGACGGGAATCCAATAACCCGCCTTGCCTACTAAAATTCGCACTCCATTGAAAAAATACCGAGGGGCAGGAATATTAACCTGCACTCCATCACTTGAACACCTTTCGGTGTTAAGTTTAGGGCCGCCTAACCCTTGGCTGATTGTCATTGCCAAGGAAACCTTGGACTTACGGCGTCCTGGGCTTTCACCAGGATTGCGGTTACTCATGCCAACATTCTCACTTCCTATCGCTCCACCCCACCTCACGGTAGAACTTCAACGCAATAGGAACGCTCCCCTACCACTGGAGCGAATAAATTCGCCCCAATCCGCATCTTCGGTATTGAGCTTGAGCCCCCTAAATACTTTGGCGCATTTCACCCACAGAGTGTCCAATAATATAATGTGAATAACCACATTACATTATTGGACACTCTGAATAGGACAGCGAGTTATTACACACTCTTTAAAAGATGGCTACTTCTGAGCAAACTTCCTGCCTGTTTAAGGTAAAACACTTCCTTATAACACTTAGCTCAAATTTAGGGACCTTAGATAGCGGTCTGGGCTGTTTCCCTCTTGAGCACGGAACTTAGCTCCCGTGTTCTTACTTTAAGTAGAAGCTGATGGTATTCGGAGTTTGATAGGATTATCTGGGAAAACCCTCGATAGCCCATTCAGTGCTCTACCCCCATCAGTTGATTACTTAAGCTAGCCCAAAAGCTATTTCGGGGAGAACCAGCTATTACCAAGCTCGATTAGCTTTTCACTTCTTACCACAACTCATCCAAGAGTATTGCACGGCTCACTGGTTCGGGCCTCCAGTTGATTTTCATCAACCTTCACCCTGGTCATGGCAAGCTCGCTTGGCTTCGGGTCTTAAACGTTCAGCATATTTTCGCGCTTTTAACACTCGCTTTCGCTATACCTTCGCGGCAGAACCGCTTAGATGAGCTGAATATTTAAACTCGTTGGCTCGTTCTACAAAAAGCACGCCGTCATCCACGACAGCTTGCGCTGTCGGGACTCCGACTCATTGTAAGCAAATGGTTTCAGGTACTATTTCATCGCCCTCACCGGGCTGCTTTTCACCTTTCCCTCACGGTACTAGTTCACTATCGGTGAGCAGGTAGTATTTAGCTTTGGCTGATAGTCCAGCCAGTTTCCCACAAAGCGTTCGTTCCTTGTGGTACTCAAGAAAGATAGCAAGGAGCGTGAAAATTATTTTCGTTTACGGGGCTATCACCCTCTTTGGCCGTCCCTTCCAGAACGTTTAACTAATAAATTCACCTAAATGTTCTCCCTCGGCGATGCATTGAACGATCAAGGATGGAACCCTAACCATTCAATACTCCCGACGCT
The DNA here is from genome assembly GCA_026396705.1 of Candidatus Gribaldobacteria bacterium. GTDB lineage: Bacteria > Patescibacteriota > Minisyncoccia > Minisyncoccales > CG1-02-41-26 > CG1-02-41-26. The sequence goes on along the minus strand of JAPLWE010000056.1, from coordinate 654 downwards.
ACCCCCTTACAACACCGCTTAATATAAATACTAAACGGTTTGAGCTCTTCCCTTTTCGCTCGCCACTACTAAGGGAATGTTGCTAATAATAAAATTAGCTTATTTTCTTTTCCTCTGGGTACTGGAATGTTTTGCTTCCCCAGGTTCGCCCCCTTCCCTTACGGGTTGGGTTATCTCGATTTGTCGAGATAGTGTTTCCACATTCGGAAATCCCCGGATCATAGCTTGCTAAGCAGCTCCCCGAGGCTTATCGCAGCCACGCCACGTCCTTCATCGCCTCCTGCTCCCAAGGCATCCACCATTTGCTTGTAAAAAATTTGGGTTTCCAACAGTTAGCAATTACTGTTGAATATTTTCAACTATTGATGTTATTACGCGTTTTACAACCACGCGTTCTCTATTAAATTGCAATGATCTTCATTCTTACTGTCTTCGCTGAAACAAAAAAGTCGCTTTAAGAAGCGACCCGCATCATACAAAAATATGTGGGTTTACCCGCTTCACTACCTAATTATCATAAAATCATTTTCAATTTTACTCATATAAAAAGTATTGTCAAGCCCTTGCATATTATCTATAATAGAAACATATAAAAGTATGCCTATTCTAAATGTAATTATTTTAATCGCCGCTATTTGTGATTTATTTTTGGGT
>JAPLWE010000038.1 GCA_026396705.1 Candidatus Gribaldobacteria bacterium | reverse complement strand
CAGCGATAAATCTAGATCGCCAAAAATTGTTAAAGCTAAAGTGCGGGGAATAGGTGTGGCGGTCATTGACAATAAATGAGGTAAAAGCAAATGGCCACTTTTGCTTGTTCCGCATAGCTTAGCGCGTTGAGCTATGCCAAAACGGTGCTGTTCATCAACAATCACCAGGCCTAATTTACCGAATTTTACTTTATCTTGAATTAAAGTGTGTGTACCAATTAATAGGTCAATCTCGCCTTTTTTATTTCTTTCTAAAATTTTGCTGCGGGATATTTCAATGGTTTCTGGCCGAAAGCCGTCTTTGGTTTGCCAACCCAATTTTTGCGAAATAATTTGATCTTCTTTGCCCGTGAGCAAAGCTATTCTAACCTTGAATGGTCGCAGTAAAACAGCGGCTTGGTAAAAATGTTGCTTGGCTAAAATTTCTGTGGGCGCCATTAAAGCCACTTGAAAACCCGCCTTAACGCTGTTGAGGGCGGCCATAATAGCTATTACTGTTTTACCCGAACCTACATCTCCCTCCAAGAGTCGCGACATGGGGCAAGGCTTTTCCATATCTTTCAAGATCTGCCAAGCGCATTTTCTTTGCGCATCAGTCAGGGTGAAGCTTAATGAGTCAGTGAATTTTCTCATCAGCTCGGCGTTGAGAGCAATGGCTGGCGCTTTTTGCTGGGCTAATTTTAAGCGAGCTTGCAATACTGATAGCTCCACTAAAAACAATTCTTCAAAAGCAAAGCGTTGTTTAGCCTGCTCGGCCAAGGCTAATGTTTCTGGAAAATGAATTTGTCGCAAGGCCTGGCCTAGCGGTAAAAAATTATTTTCTTGGGAAATTGCGGCTGGCAAAAATTCCGCTGCCTGACTAGTTAGATCGTCTAAAAGCGGTTTAATTAAGTTGCGCAAAAAGCGCGAAGTAATGCCCGGGGTTTCGTTATAAACCGGCGAGAGGCGACCCAAGGTGAGTAATTCTTTTTCGGAAGACATTTTCTCGTAAATTGGCGAAGATAAAAAAATATCTTTTTTGCCCAACTTGACTAATCCGGCTAAGCAAACAAAATCACCCACTTGCAAGTTTTTGCTTAAAAAGGGCTGGTTAAACCAAACCGCTCGAATAGAGCCGGTTTGGTCACTGACCAAAGCCTCGGTCACGGCTACTTTTTTTTGCCAAGAGCGACTAGTTTGAATGGCAGTGATTTTGCCGGCTAAACAATTGTTTTGGCCGATTTTAATATGGCTAATGGGTCGAATTTCGGAAAAATCTTGATAGCGAAAAGGAAAATAATATAACAAATCACCAATGGTGGTTATACCCAAGGTTTGCAGTTTTTTGGCCATAACTGGCCCCACGCCCGTGAGATATTGTGCTGCACTATCTAATTTTATCATTATGCGCATTATAGCAGAGTTTAATTCTATGCTATAATTTTTTAATGTTTAGTAAACAAAAATTTTGTGAGGATTGCGCGCTAAATACTTCGTCGCATTTAGGGTTTTGGCTGGAGGGCTTGGCTGATGTTTTACTGCCCCAGCGGTTTTTTGGTTTTTTGCATAGATATTTAGCCAAGCCGACTGATTGGTTAATGGAAAAAACTTTTTTGGCTTTGCGCTTGGTCAAGTGGCGAGAAGATTTTCCGTTGACTGATGTTCAGCTAAGGACTGCTTGTTTTATTGAGGAGGCCAGAAAAAACGGCTTGAAAATAAAAGCGCTTTATGGTCCATTTGGGCCCAATGGTAATTTTTTGGCCCAGAAAACTGATGGCCATAAATTTCGTTTTGAGGTTTTGCCTGACGCTGGTTTTTTGAGCAAGTATGGCGCTGGCTTGGTTGACGACAAAAAAGCCGCTAAAAAACTTTTGCAAAAAGCTGGCTTGCCTGTGCCCCCTAGCCAGTTTTTTTGGTTTTTTAGGCAAAGAGCGGCTTTCAAGTATGGCTTAAAGCTAGGCTATCCTTTGGTGGTTAAGCCTCGAAGCGGATCAGTGGCGCGGCATTGCTATACCAATATTCAAACACCCGAGCAATTAAAAAGCGCCTTAAAAAAAGTTACGCAGTTCTCGCCTTGTTTTCTGGTAGAAAGATATTTGGCGGGTTGTTCGGTGTATCGCGCCACGGTGGTTGACTTTACCAATATATTTTGTTGCCAGCAAATTCCAGCCAATGTTCTGGGCGATGGCCAGCAAACTATCCGCCAGCTCATTGAGCAAAAAAATAATTTGCCTAACCGCGGCCAAGTGCAACAAAATAATTTTACGCTTTTTCAGATTAAAGAGGATGCCGTTACCAGAGAACTGCTTGATAAAAAGGGCTATGATTTTTCCACTGTGCCGCCAGTTGGCGAAAAAGTGTTTTTACAAAAAAATCCTTTTTTGCGCTTGGGCGGCGATGTGGCTGAAGTAACTGCTAAAATGCATCCCGACAATAAAGAATTATTTGAGCGAGTGGCGCGTTTGTTTGGCTTGCGTTTGGTGGGTGTTGATTTTTTGGCGAGCGATGTTGGCGTTTCGTGGCAAAAACAAAATTGCGCTATTCTGGAAGTAAATGTAGCCCCTTGTATTGAAATGCATCAAGCGCCTTCTGAAGGCCAACCCCAAAACATCGCCCAAAAAGTTGTTGAATTAGCCTTAAAATATTATTAAAAAATATGAATTTATTTTTAACTTTGCTTTTTACCTTTTTAGCTCTTTTCGCTCTTGGTATTATTTTTTTCTTTTTTTTTGTCTTAGATGTGCTTATTCGTCGCCACGATTTGCCCAGCGATAAAAAAGCTCGCCAAATGATAGCCCAAATTATCAGCCAGCGACACCCTCAAGCTAAAAATTTTTACGACTTGGGTTCGGGCCGAGGCACAGTTATTTTATCAATAAAAAAACACCTGCCACATTTGCAAGTGATTGGCATTGATTTGAGCCGATTTCGGTGCGCTCTGGCCAAAATTAAAGCTAAGTTTTTGGGCCGAAAAATCCAAGTTAAGCGCGGCGATTTATTTAAGCAGGATTTAAGCCAGGCTGATGTGGTCTACGCTTTTATTTGGTATGACTTGTTGCCACCCTTAGAGCAAAAATTACAACAAGAGCTCAAACCCGGCGCTCTGGCCATCACCAATACCGTGCATTTTTTTGACTGGCCTTTGGCTGAAAAAATTGTTTTTGATGAAAAATTACCCGGCAACTTTGGCACTTTGTTTGTGTATAAAAAATAGCCCCATAAAACGAGAAAAGACCTAGGCTCGGAGGGATAGGTCTTTTTTGGTGGGATAAAAGAGCAAAAGAGCGAAAAGGAGGGGGGCCAGGGATAATTTGAAAAATTATCCCTGTAGAAAACAGCTTCGTTTAATCACGAACTTTCTTCTGATTAGACGATAGCATAACCACTATAATGTTGTGCCATGAAGGCTGGTTTGTATGAAAGATGATCCTGCTTACCAATAACACCCACAACATTTGAGATGACAACTACGACCTCGTGACCAAGCTGGAAATGTTCCGCTGTAATATTTCTAAAATAAGTAGTTTCAAACCCTGTTCCAACAACAACTTCCGGTAATTTTGCAACTGCGCCAATCCCATAAACAGCATCGTGCGATTGTGCCGTTACCATTTTCTCCATCATTTGCGGTGTGTTGATGTCGAAATAAACTGAACTCAATTCCTGGGGAGAAACCATCGCCTGTATAGATCCGGAGAAAAACATTGTTGGTAACTTATCAATCATTACCACTGTAGGAGCAATTGCCGGAGTGGAACTTACCAAAGCCGGCGGAGAAGTAGTGGACATTGCCACTATCGTTGAATTTGCTGCGAGGATACCGCCACAAATTAACATAGTAGCCATGACAAATAGCAGAATTCGAAGTACATTCTTCATTTTCATTTCCTCCAATTAAAGGGATTAAAAATAGAAAATAGTAGAAACATGGAATTTTTTTGGGGTGAAATCACCTCCTTCCTTATATTGCTGATTGCTGGCTGCGGCTCAGCAATTTTGCTAATGTGCTGAAAATAAAAAAATAAATTTTCTTTCTCTTTTATTTTTACTCTTTGGCATTTGTTTGTCAATAGCTTAAAGAGTATAATAATTAAAAGGTTGTTATTTAATATTTTAATTTTATAAAAATATGCCTTGTTGCAATTGTTGTTCAGTCAAAAAGAAACCCGCCCCGAAGAAGCCAGCTAAAAAGAAAAAGAAATAAACTAAAATCCCCTTGAGTTTATCAAAGGGGATTTTTAGTTTGAGCACGATAATTGTGTCCCCGACAGGAGTCGAACCTGTAGTCTTCTGATCCGCAATCAGAAATTTTATCCATTAAACTACGGGGACAAAAGGCAATTTATTTATATCACAAAATATATCCGCTGGCAACCTCTTGACAATGTATATTCTAGTGTATACAATAATAATATGAAAAGGTCAAAAAAAATAATTCAATTTGATTGGGATAGGGGAAACAGCGACAAGAATTGGCAAAGCCATAAAGTAAGTGATGGAGAATGCGAGGAGGTATTTTTTGATCCCGGTAAAAAAATCTTAAAAGACGTGTCTCATTCCTTGGGCGAAGAAAGATTTATTTTGCTCGGGCGAACAACTGCTTCCAGAATATTGTTTATCGTATTTACGGTGAGAAATAATAAAGTAAGAATTATTTCAGCCCGCGATTTAAATAAAAAAGAAAAAAATTTATATGAAAAAAGCCATTAAAATCCCAAAATTTAAAAATGAAGACGAGGAAAGAAAATTTTGGTCAAAAATTGATTTGTCAAAGCATTTTGACTCGTCTGATTTTCAGAGCGTGGCTTTCGGCGACTTAAAGCCAACATCCCGCTCTATTTCTCTCCGTTTACCAGAGTATCTTTTGATTCGCCTTAAGGAAAACGCGAATTCTTTACAAGTTCCTTACCAGACACTGATTAAACAGTGCATAGCTGAATCTATTTTAGGAGAATAATGACTTGAACTTAAGTTCAAGCCAGTTGGAGAGGTGGCTGAGCGGTTTAAAGCAGCAGATTGCTAATCTGCGCCACTTCGGTGGCTCGTGGGTTCGAATCCCACCCTCTCCGCCAGATTACCAAGTTCGAACCGAAGCAAAATAAGGGTCTTTGTGATAAAATTAACCAATGTAATTTAACTACAAAAATGGAAAATATTTTCAAACAAAATTCGGTAAAAGTAGTCGCAGTGGTGATCTTGATAATCGCTGGATTTTTAATTTACTCTCATTCTTCAAAAAATTCTCCTGCTCCAAAAGGCCCGCAGGCGTTGGCAATTGAAAATAAGGGTTTGGCAGAATTTAATGCAGAAAACGATACGATCAATACTGTTTCCACTCAAGACAAAAAATTAGCGGAAGAGATGATGTCAATTTTTAAGGAAATGGGAGATGGAAAAGATAACGCGAAAAATAAAGAAGCTGTTGTAGCTCTCGACAAAATTATTGGAAAATATAAAGAATATTCAGACGCTTATCTTTTACGAGCTACCATTTCAGTTTTGGTTGGCGACACAGATTATCAAAAAATATTATCCGATATTGATAATGCGATTAAATTTCATTCTTCAACTAAATACTCCAGTGCCTATGATTCAACTGGAGGAATGTATAGCTTGCGTGCAAAAGTAGATATTCTTTCCAACAACTATCAACAAGCCATAAATGATTTAGAAACCGCAGTTAAGGTTGACCCAACTAAAATGGGCGATGTATTTAACACTGGTGGAGTAAAAGCTGAAGATGACTCAAATCCTACGGCGTTACAAAAGAAAGACATAGATTTACTTATTGCAAAGTATCCCAATGACTATCGCGTTTATATGTTCAAGGGACTTTTTTACAACTCCTTCACTACTTATGATGAACAATATTACAATCCAACAATTGATAGTTTAAAGCAGGCACAAAAAATCAATCCCAGTTCTGCTTTAGTAAGTTATTTTTTGGGTACGGTATACGAAAAAGAAGCATTCTGGTCTAAAGCCGCCGCATCCGATATTTCAGATATTGCCGGAGCCAGTGGTGGTTATAAAGTAAAAACTAATGGAATTGCACTTCAATATTTTCACGAAGCTGTTACGCTTGACCCTAAGTTTGCAGAAGCCTACTATCAAGCCGCGTCATCGCTCTACAATTTGAAAGGATACGCAGAAGCAATTCCGTTTTATGACCGCGCAATAGAACTTGACCCAAATAATTTTGGAGCCCTTAATGATAGAGCTTTGGCAAAAACATATACAAATGATTACTACGGAGCCATAAGTGATTACTCACAAGCAATTAATCTTAAAAAGACAAAAGCGAATTCATCATTAGACAACACTTACGAAAATCGCGCTTCTGCATATGTGAAAACTACAAATTACGAAAGTGCAATTGAGGACTACAGCAGAGCGATTGGATTAAAATTTGCTTCCACGGTCTTTATAATGAGCCTTCCGCAGATTAGAGCCATTTATCCAGAATTAAGTGATATTTCCGACAAGGATTTGCTTGAAGGTCTTCGCCAAAAATATCTCCCTAATATGAGTTCCGCTGATTTTGTTGGTAATTATAAAGATAACAGTAAAAAAATTGGGTGTGATTTTGTTTTTGCTACTCTGTATAGTAATCGTGCTGATGTCTATATAAGTAAAGGTGATTTTAAGGGAGCGACTAGAGAATATACACGCGCAACTCACTGCGATGAAAAATACACTTCAACATTAGATAGGTGGAAAACTATCTCTAAAACTTCCGATACCGAATATTTAGTAGATTCTCAAACGATCGATTTTAGTCAAGGGAATGTCGTATTTCTGTGGGCGGAAATCTTAAACACGAACGACAAGAGTTATTCCAAATCAAATTTTCAGATTAACTGTTCAGAGAAAAAAATAAAATCGCTTTCCGCCACAAACTATAATTCTGTTGGAAATATAACAGGCAATATTCCTGCACAAGATTGGCAAAGTGTGATACCTGAAACCATTGGTGAAGTTCTCTACAATGGCATGTGCAAATAATTACATTCTCATTGAAATTAACTAAAGATTCTGTTAAACTATAAATATATGTCTATAAAATCATCACAAAAATTAATCTCAAAAGTAGCCTCAAAAAAGGTTTTGAAACAAAACGCCGAAGCGTTAAAATCTTACGGCTACTACAAAGAAACCTCCGATCTTATTGATCGGGCTGATATTGCGTTGGGTAGAAAACCAGCTTTTAAGTCGGCTACTGGTTCAACGCTTAATTTTGAAATCAACAAGTATGGAGTCGCCTCAACCACAACGTAAAAAATTTAAGACAACGCAAGATTGGCATGATTATTTTGGCACTGCACAACAAGCAGGCAAACCAATAACTACCAAGGATTTATTTGAACTTCGCAAGGCTTGCTACGAGGAAATTGAAAAACATCGTGGCCGTCCTCTTTTAATTTACGCAACAAAATTTTTGGAGGGTGTTCCGCAGGGCGCACCAAATTTTATTGATTTATCCGATGTAGACGGCTTCACCGATCTCATCAATTCAGTAAAAGGCAGTAAATCTGTTGATGTACTTTTACATAGTCCGGGCGGAAGACCAGACGCAACAGAGCGCCTTGTTTGTTTATTGCGTGATAAGTTTGAAGAAATAAATTTTCTTATTCCGCACTCCGCATATTCGGCGGCAACGATGTTGGCTTTGTCTGGTAATTCTGTCGTTTTACACTCCAGTGCAATTTTAGGACCAATAGACCCTCAAATAAATGGCGTTCCCGCTCGTTCTATCAAGAGAGGTTTTGAAAAAGCAAAAGAGAGAATTGCAAAAGAAGGCCCCGAAGCTTTGCCTGCATATATTCCCCTCATTGAAAAATACTCGCTTGAACTATTAGAACTTTGTGAAGATTCTGAAAAATTATCAAAAGAGCTTGTTTCAACTTGGCTTAAAAAATATATGTTCAAGGGCGAGAAAAATGTTGATAAGAAAATCAAAAAGGCAGTGAGTTATTTTTCCGACTATGACACTCATTTGATGCACTCACGCCCTTTGCCTATGGATAAACTCAAAACCTTTGGTTTGAAGATTGAGCTTGCAGACGATACGCTTCAAGATTTGTTGTGGGAGTCATATATTTTACTTAACGGATTTTTCAACATCAGTCCATTTGTAAAATTGTACGAAAGTGCGCACGGCGTATCGTGGGGCAAGCAATTTCAGCAGGTTTTCGTTGGGCCACAACCACAACAGAAAATTAAATCCCAGTAGCCTTTAAATCGAATAATCAACCTCATTTTTACCCCTATTAGACTCTGGGTGAGGCGTTTCAAACTATTCGGGATGAACTTTGTACATCGCCCTTAATTCGCGTATACTTTTATCAATATCCCTGAATTTGAGCCACTTTTTCGGTTCAAACTTCGGGACATCGTCCCCGCCAAATGTATGAAAAACGAAAAGATATATCCTAAAAAATTAATAGCGGGTGATGAAGTGAGGGTGATTGCTCCGTCTCGGTCTTTGACTATTGTTTCCTCTGAAAATAGAAAAATCGCCAACAATCGATTTGCAGAATTGGGGCTAAAATTAAGCTTTGGCAAACACGTGGAAGAAGCAGATAACTTTGTTTCTTCCAGCATTCAATCTCGGGTGGAAGATTTTCATAATGCTTTTAGCGACAAAAATATTAAAGCTGTGATAACGGTTATCGGAGGCTTTAACTGCAACCAATTGCTAAGATATTTGGATTGGGATTTGATTAAAAATAATCCTAAAATTTTCTGCGGGTTTTCCGATATTACCGCTCTCAACAACGCCATCTTGGCCAAAACAGGTTTGGTTTCTTATTCTGGGCCTCATTACTCAAGCTTTGGTCAAGAGCTTTATTTTGATTACACATTAGAATATTTTAAGAAGTGTTTGTTTTCAGAGGCTGCTTTTGCCATAACTCCCAGCGAGAAGTGGAGCGATGATGCTTGGTATAAAAATCAAAAAGAGAGAAACCTTATTAATAATGATGGCTTTTTGATTATCAATGAGGGCGAGGCCTCGGGCGCGATCATTGGAGCCAATCTTGGCACCTTTAACTTATTACAGGGCACTGAATATTTTCCAAGCTTAGCCAATTCTGTTTTATTTATTGAAGATGATTACGAATCTTTGCCCCACACTTTTGACCGTGATTTGCAATCGCTGATACACCTGCCTGATTTTAAGGAAGTAAAAGGTATGGTCATTGGTCGGTTCCAAAAGGCCAGCAAAATCACCAACGAGCTTTTGATAAAAATAATTAAAAGCAAAAAAGAGCTGGATAATATACCTGTTATAGCCAATGTTGATTTCGGGCACACCGACCCCAAAATAACTTTTCCGGTGGGGGGCGAGGCTAGTTTAATTGTCAAAGGAGATAAAATCAAATTAGCATTAGCAAAACATTAAGCAAGTAAGAGGTCAGATATGGTGACAGTTATCATTCTCTCTGTGGCAACATTTTTTTCCACTATTTTAGGAGGGTTTTTTGCTATTAAATTCAAAAACAAACTTCATTATATTATGGCCCTGGCGGCTGGGGTTTTACTGGGAGTTGTTAGTTTTGATATTTTTCCAGAGATTATTGAGCAAGTAAAAAAATATAACTTCAATTCTATTGAAGTTATGGTTGCTCTTGTTTTGGGGTTTTTGATTTTTCATATATTAGAAAAAAGTATTTTGATACAACATTGCCATGGCGAAGAATGCGCTGGTCACAAACACCCGCATGTGGGCATTGTTTCGGCCTTGGCTTTGGCTGGGCATAGTTTTATGGACGGCGTTGGCATCGGGCTTGGTTTTCAGGTTAATTCTGCTGTGGGCATATTGGTGGCGATTGCGGTTATATCTCACGATTTCACCGATGGCATGAACACCGTGACTTTGATGCTTAATAACAAAAATACCAACAAAAAATCCAAGCTGTTCTTGCTTCTCGACTCCATTACGCCTATTCTTGGGGCTGTATCAACCTTGTTTTTCAAAGTTTCTCCTCATTTTTTAGTATTATATCTGGGATTTTTTGCGGGCTTCCTTCTTTATATCGGAGCTTCAGATATTTTACCCGAAGCTCATTCAAAACACAGTTCTTATAAATTAATGGGTTTAACAGTTTTGGGCGTGTTGTTTATTTTTTTGATCACTAGGCTTACCTAAGATGAAAAAGTTTATTGCTCTATTTTCTATTTTAATTTTGTCAGTTGTAGCCCTTTATGGGCTTGTCTTTTTTTATTATTTTAATAATCATAGTTTTCCCGATAAAACTAATTTTTTGGCGCAAATCGCCAGCTTGCCCCAAGCCACTTCAACTGATAATCAAGTTGTTCAAGACGCGCCAAGCAATCAAGCCAGTATTATATTCACGGGCGACATTATGCTCTCTAGAGGGGTGGCTCAAAAAATAAAAGCCAAGCATGACCTGAATTACCCCTTCTTGGCCGTGGGCGATTACTTAAAATCAGCTGATTTGGTTTTTGGCAATTTGGAAACTGCTTTATTGCCTGGCCGAGAGATTGGTTTGGGAGAAATGGTTTTTCGCGCCGACCCCAAGCTAGCCAAAGTTTTGTATGATTTTAATTTTGCGGTAGTTTCATTGGCCAACAATCACACTATGAATTTTGGCAAGGTTGGCCTTGGGCAAACTCTGCAAAATTTGCTGGGGGAGGGGGTGGATTATGCAGGAGCTGGCTTAAGCGCTTTGGAGGCTTACAATCCAGTAGTTATTCACAGAAACGGCCTTGCCTTTGCTTTTCTGGCTTATACTGATAACGATGTGATACCTGCTTCTTATTTTGCCACCGCTACCACCACCGGCGTGGCTTATATGGATATTCCTAAAATGCAACAAGCCATTAAAACGGCCAGAGAGCGAGCTGACTTCGTGATTGTTTCAATGCACGCAGGTAATGAGTATAAAAGCTATCCCAACACTCGTCAAACAAACTTTGCTCGCGCCGCCATTGATGCGGGAGCTGATTTAGTCATTGGTCATCACCCCCATGTGGTGCAAACGGCCGAGCAATATAAGGGCAAATATATTTTCTATTCTTTGGGCAATTTTATTTTTGATCAAGCCGCGACTCAAACTAAAGAAGGTTTGACCTTGAAGGTTTTTTTCACCAAAGATGGCATTGCTAAAATTGAGCCCCAAGCCGTTTACATCAAAGATTTTTCCCAGCCGACCCTACTAAGCGGCCCGACTGCTGATAAAATTATTGACCGTTTAAAAATATCTCTTGACCAGTTATAATTAAAAATATGGAAAATCAAAAAGTAGAATTGCATCGGGTGGTAGTAACGGCTATTATTGTCAAAGACGGCAAGTTTTTAATTGCCCAGCGTAGCCACGATAAAAAAATACTGCCGGGGATGTGGCATGTACCGGGCGGAGGCATGGAGCTTGATGACTATATTAACACACCAAAAACACTCGGCGACTGCTGGTATTTTGCTATTGAAAAAACTCTTGAAAGAGAGGTAATGGAAGAAGTGGGTTTGGAGATAGATCGCCTTAAATATCTTTTAGATTTGGCTTTTTTGCGGCCCGATGGTGTTCCATCAATAACTTTAAGTTTTTGGTGTCGTTGGAAATCGGGCGAAGTAAAGCTAAACGACGAAAGTATTGATTATAAATGGGTCACACTGGAGGAGGCCAAAAATTATGATTTAATCCCTGGCATCTGGGGCGAGCTAGAAATGGTAGATAAAATTTTAAAAGGCGAAAAACCCGACGAAATAGTATATAATCCGAAATAGCGTTTAGGAAGGAGGTTCCCTCCTTCCTTTTTATTAAAAAAATCCTGATTTAGCAGGATTGTTTTTGATTAGAAGTCGTGTTAAGATGAAGCCGAATAAGGTTTTTTAGTATTAAAACATGTCTGACTTGGTTATCCAGCAAATTAAAGATCGCTTAAATATTGTAGAGGTAGTTTCTGGGTATCTTAAACTGGAAAAAACTGGTATTAACTTGCGAGCAAGATGCCCTTTTCATGGCGAAAAAAGCGCATCTTTTTTTGTTTCGCCAACTCGCCAGAGTTTCAAGTGTTTTGGATGTGGCGTAGGTGGGAGCGTGTTTGATTTTGTGATGAAAATGGAAGGCATAGAGTTCGGTGACGCTTTGCGCTTATTAGCTCACCGAGCTGGTGTTGCCCTACCTACTCATCAGCCCGAAACGCAAACTAAGCGGGCGCGGCTTTATGAAATTTGCGAGCTATCAGCCAAGTTTTTTGAGAGGCAATTAAGCGCCTCGGCGGTTGGCCAAAAAGTTCAAGCGTATTTGCTGGCTCGCGGCTTGAAACCAGAGACCATCAAACAATGGCGGCTGGGTTATGGTCCAGATCAGTGGCAGGCCTTGGGCGATTTTTTGGTAGGGCAAAATTATCAGCGAGCAGAGATAGTAGAGGCCGGGCTGGCGGTTGTTTCAGAAAAAGGCAAGCCACCCTATGACCGTTTTCGTGGGCGCATTATTTTTCCAATTTTTGACGCCAATGGCCAAATAATTGGTTTTGGGGGCCGAGTGTTTGGCGAAAAGCCCAAGGATGCTAGCGGTCATGAAACAGGCGGAGCCAAATATATCAATACGCCCGCCACTTTATTATATGATAAAAGCCGAGTTTTATATGGTTTGCATTTAGCTAAAACAGAAATTCGCAGAGCCGATCAATGCGTTTTAACCGAGGGTTATACTGATGTTATTTTGGCTCATCAGGCTGGTTTTGTGAATACTATTTCTACCAGTGGCACAGCCATGACTAACCAGCATTTGCAGATCATCAAACGCTATACCAATAACTTGCTGATGGCTTTTGACGCTGATGCGGGCGGAGACGCCGCTACCACTCGCGGTATTGACTTGGCCTTGGCTGAAGAGTTTAATGTGAAAGTAATTCCAATGCCTCAAGGGCTTGACCCGGCCGATGTTATCAGCCAAGATGCAACTAAATGGGCCCAATGCTTAGAAAGCGCTCAAGATATTATTGCTTTTTATTTCGCCATTGCCTTGCATCGTTTTGACAAAACAAGCGCTTCTGGCAAAAAACAAATTGCTCAAATGGTTTTGCCAGTTTTGAAAAAAATCGCCAATGCTATTATTAGGTCGCACTGGCTTGGGCAGTTATCTTCGTTGCTAAATATATCCGAAGATATTTTGGCGCAAGAGATGGCTAAAATAAAAATCAACCCAGTCCCCAGCAATAGCCAGTCGGCTGATTCAGCGAAAAGTGAAATTGGCGAAAAGCCCAATAAATTACGCCGAGAAATTTTACAAGAACGCCTGGTTGGTTTGTTGCTAGCTTGTCCAGCTGGTTTGGATTTTGTGGAAAATGCTCATTTTGATTTTTTTACTATTCCTAGCGCTCGCGAAACAATTACTGCCCTTAGAGCCAATCCAGTTGATTCGCCGGAAGCGGCTTGGGCGGTTTGCCAAAAATTGAGCCAAGAAAAAAAAGAAATTGCCGAGTTTTTAGCGCAAACTATGTTTTGGGCCGAAGAATCGCAATCCGTGGAAGATTTTTTTGCTGAAATCCAGCTTTGTTTAGAGCAATTAAAAGGCTTGTCAGCTAGGAAAAATTTGCAAACATTAGGCGCAGCCATTCGCCAAGCCGAGACATCCAGCGACGAGACGCAATTAGCTGACTTAATGCGTCAATTTAGTCAAATAAGCAAAGAAATTATTTAATCAACTTTTATAAACTATGCCTAAGAAAAAAATTTCTAAGATTAAAAAAATAAAAAAAGCGGTTAAGCCAATCAAAAAGCTTGTTAAAAAACAGCATATTAAAAAAAACAGAAAGGGCGCTGTTAAAATTTTGGCTTTGCCGCCCAAGAAGATTTTTACTGATGAAATAATTGCTCAAACAGTTGAAAGCGCTCGCTTGCGTGGCTTTATTACTACCGCTGAAATAAAAAATAAATTTCCCGAGTGGGAAAGAGATTTACTGGGTTTTGAGAAATTGGTTAGCAGTTTGCTCAATGCCAATATCGACCTTATTGAAAAACAAGGCCTGCTTGACGACCGCAAAGGCAAAGAGATTAAAGTGATTTCGCAGGGTAAAATTGATTCGGTGCAGATGTACTTAAAAGAAATTGGCAATATGCCGATGATCTCTGCTAAAGACGAGAGAGAATTGGCTAAAAAAATTGAAACTGGCGACAAAGACGCCAAAAGAAAATTAGCCCAAGCTAACTTACGCTTGGTGGTGTCTATCGCTAAAAAATATATCGGTCGCTCGCCTAATTTAACTTTGTTGGATTTAATCCAAGAGGGTAATTTGGGGCTTTTTAGGGCCGTGGAAAAATTTGATTGGCAAAAGGGTTTTAAGTTTTCTACTTATGCAACATGGTGGATTCGTCAAGCCATCACCCGAGCGTTGGCTGATCAATCCCGCACTATTCGTATTCCAGTGCATATGGTGGAGACTATCAGTAAATATGAAAAAGTGAGAAAGCTTCTATTACAAAATTTGGGCCGTCCGCCTTTGCCCGAAGAGATTGCAGCTGAAATGGGTTTAGATGTGGAAAAAGTGCATCATTTGCGTAAGATTAAGCAAAAAGCTGTTTCTTTAGAAACGCCAGTGGGTGGCGATGACAAAGATAGCACCTTGGCCGAATTTATCCAAGATGACAAAACTCCCCTGCCCTCCTTGCAAGCTGCGCGTAATTTGTTAAAAGACCGCTTAGCAGAAATTTCCAGCGACTTAACTCCCAGAGAGCGCAAGATTTTGGCTTTGCGATTTGGCTTGGACGATGGCATTTCTAAAACACTAGAAGAAGTCGGCCAAGAGTTTGGCGTTACCCGCGAGCGCATCAGACAAATTCAAGCCAAATCCCTAGAAAAGCTCCGCCGGCTGCAGGGCATCAAAAAGTTGCGGGATTATTGAAAAAAATAAGAAAATAGGTTAAAGTTGCAATATAGCTTGCTATTTTGTTGAAAGCGGAGCTAATTCAGCAATGTTTAATAGTAGAGTTATTGTTATATGCATTGACATGCGAGGTTTGGCATGAGAGAATGAAGTAATGAGTTATGTTGGAAAATTAAAACTAAAGCAAGAGGCTATAAGATTGAGAAGGAATGGCCTTTCAGTTAAAGAGATTCAGAAAAGACTACAAGTTTCTATGTCGTCAGTGAGTTTGTGGGTCCGTGATGTTAAATTGACACAAAAGCAACTTAGAAAGTTATATTTGAATAAAAGGACAGGCGCTTTGCGGGGTTGTATTGTGGCAGCAATGAATAGAACTGAACAGCGGAAGAAACTAACTTGCAGGTTGATTGATGGGGGTAAAAAAGAGGTGGGTTGTATTTCGAAGCGCGATAAGTTTATGGCAGGTATAGCGATGTATTTTTCTGAAGGAGATAAAGCTAGTGAGAGTGTTGCTTTTAGTAACTCTGACCCCCGAGCCATTGAGTTTATGGCTGACTGGTTTCGAGAATTTTGTAAGGTACCCGAAGATAAATTTCGTTGTTATTTGTATATTCACGATAACTTAGACGAAGTTGAGGCGAAGAAGTTTTGGTCAAAAATATTGAGGTTGCCCATAACTCAGTTTAGAAAAAGTTATATTGTTAAAAATAACCCCAAAAGGCTTCGTAAGACAAAAAATATCTATGGGGTCTTGAGAATTTCAATAAGTGATGTTAATCTGCATAGAAGGATAATGGGTTGGATAGAGGGCATTTTTAATCCTTTGTAATTCATTCCGGAGTAGCTCAATGGTAGAGCGTCTCGCTGTGAAATATCGCAGCTCTCAAGGGAAACTTTGAGATGATAAATTTCGGGATAACGGTGAAGCCCCAACTCGACATTTCGAAATTTCGACATATCGAGCGGGTAATACCGTGGGAACTCTTTGGTCAGCCTTTTGGCAGGCCCAAGGGAGCGCCGTAGAGACTAGATACCGAAGCGCCTAAGTTCCGTTCATCGGGATATGGCGATGATATAGTCCACCCCTAGAAGTAATTTTAGGACAAGTGTAACGAGTTGGTTGTAGGTTCGAATCCTACCTCCGGAGCAAGCGCCAGAAACCCTTATTCTACAAGGGTTTTTTGGTTATACCCGAGGCAGGATTTGAACTTTTAATCTGATTTTATAGTGTCGCAAGGCCATTTTATTCGTAAATGTTACATAGGTTGACAGTTAGTTGTTGACTTGCTACTATATCAATATAAATTGATGTAGCATGAAACCTAAATGTTGCGTGAACAATCAAACCCTAAAAGAGGTTGGTCAAACAGCTGACCTCTTAAAGATAATTGCCGAAGAGAACCGTCTTAAAATTCTTTGCTGTCTTAGAGCTGGCGAGCGGTGTGTTTGCGATATTTGGCAAGATTTAGATATTCCTCAAAATCTCGCTTCCCATCATCTTAAAGTGCTTAAAGAGGCTGGTCTTATTGACTGTCGTAAAGACGGGCTTAAGGTGATTTATTCAATTAATAAAAAAGAAATTACAAAATTAAATTTATTATTAAATAATTTCCTGCAAACATATGGAAGATAAAATAACAAGCATTCAAGTTTTGGGTTCTGGCTGCCCATCTTGCCATAAATTATTTGAGCTAACCAAGCAAGCCGTTAAAGAGCTTAATTTAGAAATAGACGTGGAATATATTGACGACATTCAAAAAATCATATCTATGGGGGTTATGCAGGCGCCAGTTTTAGCTGTTAACAGCAAGCCAGTTTTAGCTGGTTCTGTTCCAGATATTCAAAAAATAAAGAGCTTATTAAAATGTTAAAATTATGGACATATTTTATCCTGTAAAACTATTCGCTGATTGGCTCACACTCTCGCTTTTTGCTATCACCCCTAAAACGCTCTTAGCTGATGCGGTTAATTTTTTTATTTACGATACAATCAAGATATTTATTTTACTCTCGGTTATTATCTTTATTGTTTCTGTTATCCGTTCGTTTTTGCCTCCAGAAAAAATTCGTTTTATTCTTTCGCATAAAAATAAATACACGGGCAATATAATCGCTTCGCTTTTGGGCATTATTACGCCATTTTGTTCTTGTTCGGCTATTCCGTTGTTTTTAGGATTTGTTCAAGCTGGCGTTCCGCTGGGTGTCACTTTTTCATTTTTGGTTGCCTCGCCCATGATTAATGAAGTGGCTTTAGTTTTGCTGCTCGGGCTTTTTGGCTGGAAAATCGCCCTTATTTACATTTTGAGTGGCCTTATCATCGCTATTTTTTCTGGAATAATAATAGGAAAATTAAAAGTTGAAAATTTACTGGAGTCGTTTGTGTACCAAAATACAATAAACGGCAGTGTTGATTTACCCAAAATGTCCCGAAAAGAAAGAATTATCTACGCCAAAAAGTACACATTAGATATTCTAAAAAAAGTCTGGCCATATGTTTTAATTGGCATTGGCGTTGGAGCTTTTATACACGGATATGTGCCAGCTGATTTCTTAGCTAAGTATGCGGGCAGTGACAAATGGTATGCTGTGCCTTTAGCCGTGCTTATCGGTATTCCTCTTTATTCAAACGCAGCTGGAATTATTCCTTTGGTTGGCGCATTAACTGAAAAAGGCGTGGCTATGGGCACAACATTGGCGTTTATGATGTCGGTTACGGCTCTATCTTTACCAGAATTTATGATTTTAAAAAAAGTGATGAAAACAAAGCTTATTCTTATTTTTGCGGGAATCGTTGGGGCGGGCATAATGTTCACGGGGATCTTATTTAATTTAATTTTGAAATAAGTTATGAATAAAAGAAATATTATTGAAATTTTAGTCATCATCGGAGTTATTGTAGTATTGGCTATTGCCAGCTGGGGTTCGCCCAAACCATTACAGGTGGCTACAAACAATCAGAAAGCCGATAAAATTGAGGTGTTTCTTTTCCACGCCACTCAACGATGCCCGACCTGTATTAGAATCGGACAATTAGCAAAAGCTACGCTGGAAGAAAGATTCCCAGAGCAATTAAAATCAGGAAAAATATATTTCAGGGAAATTAATATTGATTTTCCAGAAAATAAAGCATTGGCTGAAAAATTCCAGGCAACAGGTTCAGCTCTTTTTATTAATGCAATTAGAAACGGCCAGGACAATATAAAAGAAGACACAATGGTTTGGCAACTTGCATCGGGGGACTCCGTTAAATATAAGGACTATTTAGCGAATAAATTAAATAATATTTTGGGAATATAAATATGGAGTTTATAAATACCATAATTAATAACTATAATATACCGGCTCTTTCAGCTTTTCTGCTGGGCATTTTAACTTCTATAAGTCCCTGTCCATTAGCCACAAATATCACGGCTATCGCTTTTATTTCCAAAGATATTAAAAATCCAAAACACACTATTTTGTTGGGGCTTTTTTACACATTGGGCAGAGGTATCAGCTATACACTATTAGCCACTTTAATTTATTTTGGATTATCGTCTTTTCAAGTTTCTAAAATTTTTCAAGGCTGGGGTGATAAGATTTTTGGCCCGGTGTTGATAATTATCGGGCTTGTTATGTTTGGAATCATCAAGATTAATTCAAAGAATAGTGGCCAAACAATTGAGAAAATAAAGCTCTGGTTATCGGGCAAGGGTTACTTGGGCTCATTATCCTTGGGCATGTTGTTTGCCTTTGCTTTTTGCCCTTATAGCGGCGTGCTATTCTTTGGCGTGCTAATTCCATTAGTCATCAAATCAACTGGAGGTCTTATTCTACCTCCTCTTTTTGCGCTTGGCACAGGCCTGCCAGTAATCATCTTTTCATTTTTTATTGCCTTTAGTATGCAAGCTGTTGGCAGGGCATTCAGCGTTGTTCAAAAAATAGAAAAATGGCTCCGATACACGGTCGCATCTTTATTCATATTAACCGGAGCTTACTATACGCAATATCTAATTAAGTATTTAGTAGGATTATAACCCCTTACAAAGCTTTTAGTTTTTGTATTGCGCGAGGGTATGGTTGACAGTTGACACTTAACTGTCAACCATATATAATTAGTTTAATAAATATAAAAAAATGCGAACAGACACAGCAAAAAATATTTTAGAGTTTATCAAGCTAAAGGGCAGAGTTTCTCCAAAAGATATCGCTGATAATTT
>JAPLWE010000046.1 GCA_026396705.1 Candidatus Gribaldobacteria bacterium | reverse complement strand
TGGCGGATCAGCCAACAAAACTGCTGTTACCGGACAAAGAATTACCATCAAGAATGGCGCTTTAGCGGTTTACAAGGCCTCCGATACTCCAGTAGCCGGTTTAGTGGTTGGGGCAACCAATGATGTGCTTATCAGCAAATTCACTTGGTCAGCTAACTACGAACCATTTACCGTGACTGATATTAAGATTGAAGCTACCACTTCGCCTAGCGACACTAGCGATGATTACTCTGGCATCTATCTGAAATATAAGGATGCGGCTGGTCAAACCGTTACTTCAGCCATTATGACAATGGTCAATGGCACTTCTACCTTCACCAACCAAACCCTTTATGTTCCTGCCAATGGCACCGCCTATATGGAGGTCTATGGCAACATGAATGGAGCAGGAGCTGGCGCTGCGGATAGCGGCGATAGACCACAACTTGGCTTGTATTACTACAAAGCCACCAGTGGCTCTACTAGTAGCGCGGAAGTAACCTATGGCACTGGCATTAGCCCTTATGGCAACCAGATGGCTTTATACGCTTCCAAACCGACCGTGTCATTGTCTGGCGCCACCACTGGCACCTTAAGCAACGGCACCATGGCTTTATATGCGGCCACCATCGCGGCTGACGCGCAAGGAGCGGTTGGCTTGAAAAAGCTTACCTTCAATGTGTCCCCGAGCATGAGCGCTGGCACTGATACTATCGGTGACTTTACTCTTTACAGGGGCACTACCGATATCACTGATTTGGTAACTATTTACGAAACCACTTCTACTGGCACTAACTTGAAAACTGGAGACTTAACTTCAGTTTCCACTGCTATTACTGTGGTCGTAACCTTTACCGATGAAGAAGAAATCGCGGCTGGCTCTTCACAAACTTACACTTTGAAAGCTGCTGTGGCGGGCGTGGGCACTGTGGGCGAAAGCATTACTACCTATCTTTTGAAAGATAGCTCGTATGTGGCCCCGGCTGTTTACGACGCTGGCAGATTCAATGGCAAGTATTTTGTGTGGACTGATCAATCAGTGTTGAACCACTCCGAATCAACCGCGGATTGGAACAATAGCTATTTGGTGAAAACTTTGGATTCACCATCCTACACCATTCAGAAATAGTTCTGCGTGGCATCAAGGATAAAAACCCCCCGCCAAATTGGCGGGGGGTTTTGTTTTTTTGACTTAGTTAATACATCGTGCTACAATATAGTTGTTGTTTGAATTTAATAACCCTCATATTTTTCCACGAGATGGAAAGAAAGGAGTAAAAAATGAGGGCGTCTATAAAATTTTTCGCTGTTATAGTAGCCATAGCCCTATTGGGGCTTTGTGGCTGTGGCGCTTTTCGTCAAATAGGCAATGGCGCATCAGCCGTTGCTAACGCAATTGGTTGGTGTTTTCGCAATTGGATAACCCTGCTAGTCATAGCAGCGCTTATCTTTTTGGCGGCGCCATATGCAATCTACCGGTTGCCCTGGTGGGCAACGCTAATTTTGGCGGTGGTTGTCCTTCTCTGGCTAGCCGGACAATCAGGGATTGTGGGAAAGATTTTTTCCGGCATTGTTGCTGCCATAGGAGAAATGCTTTCTTTGGCTGGTGGCCTGTTGTTGCTTGCTATAGCGCTTTTTGGGCTATGGGTAATGACTGGCCGACTAGGTCGGCGGCATTAAGAAATAGGGTTGGCTCTTTATTCGAAAGGGAATAAAGAGCTGACCAATTATACTCGCCTTATTGAGGCGTTTTTTGTTGTCAGAAAAGTTAATTTAGCTTATAATCAAATATCATAAAATAAAATTATGGCTGAAGATAATCTTAAAATTTGCGTGATTGGTCTTGGTTATGTGGGCCTGCCCCTGGCTATTGAATTTGCCAAAAAGGGCGTGGCGGTGTATGGCTTTGATGTTAAAGAAAGCCGTGTGACGGAATTAAAAGCTGGGCATGATTCTTCTGATGAAGTGACTGATGCGGATTTGGCGGTGGTAAAAATTGAATACTCGTTTGACCCGGGCGTTATTAAAAAAGCTAATTTTTTGGTGGTAGCTGTGCCCACGCCGGTTGATCAAGCTAAAAAACCTGATTTGTCGCTGGTAGAATCAGCTTCGCGAGTGGTGGGCGAAAATATCCAACCAGGCAGTGTGGTGGTTTATGAGTCAACCGTGTATCCAGGTGTAACCGAAGATATTTGTGTGCCAATTATTGAAAAATATTCTGGCCTAAAATGCGGGGTTGATTGGAAAATTGGTTATTCGCCCGAACGAATGAATCCGGGCGATAAAGAGCACTCGGTTGATAAAATTATCAAGGTTGTTTCAGGCATGGATCAAGAATCATCGGACAAAATCGCTCAAGTGTATGGTTTAGTTTGCCTGGCGGGAGTTTTTAAGGCAGCCAACATTAAAACCGCTGAAGCTGCTAAAGTAATTGAAAATATCCAACGCGACCTAAATATCGCCCTAATAAACGAGCTAGCCCTGATTTTTCATCGTTTGGGCATTAACACGCAAGAGGTTTTAGAAGCTGCTGGCACTAAATGGAATTTTCACAAATATCAGCCAGGCTTAGTTGGTGGCCACTGCTTGGGAGTTGATCCATATTATCTTACTTACCGCGCCGAAGAATTGGGGTATCGTTCGGAAGTGATTTTGGCTGGTCGGCATATTAACGAATCAATGGCTGATTATGTAGCCGAGCTATTGATAAAAGGATTAGTTCAAGCCAGCAAAAAGATTAAGGATGCTAAAGTTTTAATTTTAGGATTAACTTTCAAGGAAAATGTTAGAGACACTCGCAACTCTAAAGTAAGAGACATTATCAAGAAATTGCAGGAATATGGCTGCGATGTTTACGCTTGCGATCCTTTGGTGGAAAAAGAAGAAGCAAAAAATAGATTTAAGGTAAAATATTTAGCCAATTTAAGCGAGGCGCAAAATATGGACGGAGTAATTTTAGCGACCCTGCACAACGAATTTAAGACCATAACTTTAGAACGATTAAAAATAATAATGCCCGAAGCTCCAGTGTTGGTTGATGTGAAATCATTTTATCTGAAACAAAAGCCCCAAGAAAAAGGGTTTATCTATCAGGCCTTGTAGTTTATGCTATCTGAAAAAACAAAAATTTTTATTGTAGTCGCTTTAATAGCGGTTATCGGCGCTTTTTATATAGCCACCATTAGGCCGGGTCATGGCTGGGGCGATGATTTTGCTTTGTATATCCAGCACGCCATTAATATTGTTGAAAAAGCTCCCTATAGCGATACTGGTTATATTTATAATTCGTTTGAGCCTATTCTTTCTGGACCCAAAACCTACCCGCCGATTTTTCCACTAATACTTGCCCCTGTTTATAAACTATTTGGGCTTAATTTCACTGCTTTCAAGATTGAGGTTATCTTGTGCTTTTTGCTGGCCTTGTTTTTTATTTATTTGGTTTTAAGAAAGGAGCTATCTTTTAAGTATCTCATAGCCCTATTGTCTATTATTGCTTTGCACCCGTTTTTTTGGAGCTTTAAGGATAGCGTTATGTCGGATTTCCCTTTTTTGCTTTGGGTTTTTTTGTCATTGTTTCTGATTATTCGGGCCAATAATTTATCTGGGAAAAAACAGTTGTTCTATGGCGTTTTGATTGGCGGCTGTAGTTATTTGGCCTATGCCACCCGGGTGGTGGGTATTGTTTTGCCAGCTTGTTTGGTTTGCTGTGAGCTCGGGGTCAGACCTCGGGGCATACCCCGAGGTCTGACCCCGGTTGCTTTGGCTGTGTTCACATTATTAGCTGTCGGGCAAGCGGTTATTTTGTCGGCTGATGGCAGTTATTTTAATCAGTTTAATGCTTTCAGTTATCAAACAGTTATCATAAGTTTTTTAATATCAGCCAAAGCCTTGATTTTTTTATGGGGATCTTCCTATCCAGCCATTTTTTTGGGCTTTATTGTTGCCTTATTGGCTTTGCTCGGATTTATTTATCGTCTAAAAGACAAAAAAATATCTGCGCTGGAGATATTTTTAATTCTTTATGTTTTAATAATTGGCCTTTGGCCGTCAAACCAAGGCATCAGATTTCTTATACCCATAATCCCGCTATATTTATTTTATTGCTTTTCCTTTTTAGAAAAAATAAGACCGGAGGGCAGACCTCCCCAGACTGCATGCAAGTTTTTAGGAGGTCTGCCCTTTGTTTTTATTTTTATGGTTTTCGTTTGCTATGTTAGCCAGTATATGGCCACTGATTTTGGACCGATTAAAGAAGGGCCTTTCAAAAAAGAAAGCATTGAGCTTTTTCAATTTATCAAGCAAAATACCCAGCCCAACGATGTTTTTATTTTTAATAAGCCATTGGCTCTGGCTTTGTTCACGAGTAGGAGCGCCTCTATTTATCGCGAAACAAAAATAGATCAAGAAAATTGGGATTATTTTAGCCAAATTAGCGCTGATTATTTAGTGCAACGGCAGGGGACTGTTGTTAAATATAATTCTCATTTTTTAGATGGCTTTGTGTCAAGAAATCAAGCCAACCTTGAAAATGTTTTTTCTAACCATGATTTTGTTGTTTATAAAATTAAAAGAAAACTACAATAGCTATATATGACTTACGCGTTTGGGGCGAGCGGCTCCTTGAAATTAGCTTTTCGAGCCCCAAACATTAGCGTAAGTCCTACATTATTGAAAAACTTTGAAGGTTAGTTTTTTGTGGCCGAAAAAGCTCCAAAACATCACTACCAAAACAGCTATTAGTTTGGCTGAAATATACCAAAGCCCAGCGAAACTAACTAACAAATAGATAATAAGCTGGTTAAGCGCCAAGCCGACCAAGGCCACTATTATAAATAGCCCAAACTGCCGGGCTATTTTTTTGCTTTTATTTTTGAAATTAAGATATTTATTAAGCGAGTAATTGGTCAGCATGCCTGCCAGATAAGACAAAATAGCTGAGTAAAAATACCAAATTCCCAGATAATTAGTGAAAATATACAAAAGCCCGACATCCACCATAGTGGCAATGCCTGCCAAAACAATATAAAGAGAGAATAGCTTGATGTTCGCTTTATTTAACATAGCCTTTTTCAAAATATGTTTGCTCGGCTCCCACTTGCTCAATGTCATATTTTTTATGATCAATAATACTGCGAGCCGCTAAAATACCCATTTCTAAAGCGTGGTCTTGGTTGTTGTAGCGAAAAGAGCCAGCCCTGCCGATTAAAAATAAGTTTTCAAATCGCGACAAGTATTTTTTAACTGGCGCTAAATTTTCTTGGTAGTTTATATCATAAACCGGATAAGCGTATTTTTCTTTGTGTAAAAAGGTTTCTCCGATAAATTGTTTCTCAACACCTAATTTTTCCAGATGAGGCAAGCTGATTTCTAAAAGCTTTTCTTTGGTTGAATGCCAGATATTGTCATTTTCCCAGCAGAAAAACTCTAAAAGCAACGATGTTTTATTAGTCGGCGACATTTTGGCGCTGAAGTTTTTTGGCTCCATAATCCGGCCAAAGGGAATTTCTTGGTTGGGCAAATAAATCCACTGGTCAGGAAAAACCGTTTGCTTATTGTTTAAGATTAAAAAAAGAGATAAATGAGAGCGGAATTTTAGCTTTTGGGCGGCTCTTAAAATTTCGCTGTTCGGTTGCGGGCTTAATAAGTTAATCAGCTCGGTAATGGGTATTGATGAAACAAGTTGTTCAGGCGTCACCGAAAAAGTTTTATCGCTATTTTTTATAATTACTTCAGTAATTTTTTCATTGCTATGAACTATTTTCAGGGGATAGCTGGTAAACATAAATTCACCTGAAGATGAAGCTTGATTTTTCATGGTTTCATAAATCAGGGAATTGCCTTGATCAGGGTAATAAAATTGATCAACTAAGGTTTTTGGCCCCTTGTTGGACTTAAAGATCGCTTTCTTAACAACCCCCAATAAAGAAAGCCCTTTGATTCGTTGGTCAGCCCAATCCGTGGAGATTTCCGAGCAGGCTAGCCCCCAGATTTTTTCTGTGTAGTTGAGCATATTAAGTTCAGCCAGCGAGCGGCCAAAATCAGCCACTGCTTTTTGCTCAAAGTTTTTTTGAGATTTTTTACTAAAAATATTTTTGATTTTTTGAGTGGTATAGTCAAAAATAATTTTGATGGCTCTCTTCCAGCCGACATTTTTTAGGGCGTCTTTTAAGTCTATGGGATAAAGGAAAAATTTGCCATCAATAAAAAAGCGGGTTAAGCGGTTAACTTTTAGCCAATGCTCGCCCAATAAATCTTCAATCATTTCGTATAAATACTTGTTTTGGCTAAAAAAGCGGTGGGGGCCAATATCGGTTTGGTAATCTCCAAATTGCAGAGTTCTAGACAATCCTCCAACTGCTTCATTTTTTTCTATAGCTAAAAATTGTTTCTTGGCTTTGCTTAATTCAAAAGCGCAAGCCAAACCAGCCGGACCCGCTCCTAAAATTAAAACTTCTTTGTTTAGCTGTCCATTATTTTGCATATTCTTTATAATAAACCAAAAAAAATATAAAAAAAGAGTTATTCTCCTTGCTAAAAATCAAAAGACGATTATTATATAATAATGACTAAAAAAATCGCCATTATTGGCACTGGTTATGTAGGGCTCGCCACCGGCGTTTGCTTGGCGTCTTTGGGGCATTCAATTATTTGCGTGGACAATGACCAAGACAAAATTGAGAAACTAAAAAAAGGCGCAATTCCCATTTATGAGCCGGGCTTGGCCGAATTATTAAAAGCCCATCAAAATAATATTGTTTTTACCAATGACTTATCAGAAGCGGTTCATCAAGCGGGTGTGATTTTTTTGGCGGTAGGCACGCCCTCGCAAGACGATGGTAGCGTGGATTTGAGCTATTTTCAGGGCGCTGTAGTCCAAGTAGCTAAAAATATGAACAGCTACAAAGTGTTGGTTGATAAAAGCACGGTGCCACCGGGCACAGCCAAGTGGGTTGAAGAAGAAGTCAAAAAATATTATCAGGGTGATTTCGCGGTGGCGTCTAATCCGGAATTTTTAAGAGAGGGCACAGCCATTGATGATTTTTTGAAACCAGACCGAGTGGTCATTGGCGTTGATGACGAAAAAGCCAAAGAGATTATGTTGGAAATTTATTTGGCCATTGACGCTCCTAAATTTGCTACCACCGCTCAAAGCGCCGAGTTGATTAAATACGCAGCCAATTCTTTTTTGGCGATGAAAATATCTTTTATCAACGAAATTGCCAATATCTGCGAAAAAACCAAGAGCGATGTAAATGAAGTAGCCAAAGGCATTGGCTTGGATAGCCGCATTGGCCATAAGTTTTTGCAAGCTGGCGTTGGCTTTGGGGGCAGTTGCTTGCTAGGCAGTTCGGATGTGCTTGTTCAAAACAAGCAGGGTATGGTTTTTTCTGTTCGGCTTGAAGCGCTTTTTGATTTATTAAAGAAACAAGAACTAAAGGTGCTTTCTTTTGACCGTAATAAGAAAAGCACATCGTTTAATAAAATTATTAGGGCTAGCAAAAGAGCGTATAAGGGCGAGCTTGTTTCTGTTGTTACTAAAATGAATAAAGCTATTACTACGACCGCTGACCATCCTTTTATTGTTTTTGAAGATGATGGCTTGAAAGTCAAACTTGCCCAAAATTTGACAATTTCTGACAGGTTAGTCTGCTTTTTGGGGTTTCCTTCTTCCTTAAAAAAATATTCAATTAATGTTATAGAGCATCTTAGCAGAAGTGATTTTGATTATAAAAAGGTAAAAGTTAGACCGTTGCAAAAAAAGTTATCCGATGCAGAGGTAGAAATTTCCAAAGCATTTAAGGCCGCTAGAAGAATAGATATACTTCGCTCTAATTGTATGAATTTAGAGGAGTTTCTCAAGATTGAGAAAAGCATAGCGAATAAGATAGAAAGGAAAGACCTTGTTCTTTTTACCTCTAAAGGATCTACCACCTCCTGCCCGGCTATAATTAATTTTGACGCAGATTTTTGCAGATTTTTGGGCTATTATGTTAGTGAGGGAAATATTCATTACGAAAATTGTTTAAGGGGGACAAGGACAAGAATTCAGATACATTTCAATATCAAAGAAAATGAATACTTTAATGATGTTAAGAATATTTTAGATGGGCTTAATATAAAGTTTCGCATAAGCGAACAACCCAAAAACTCTACCAGAACTTTCGTTATTTCATCAAGAATTTTAGCTTTCTTGATTGATAAACTATTGAACTGTGGTAAGGACTCATATTCCGCTGATGTGCCTGACGAAATTTTTTCTCTAAGCGACAATTTAAGAAAAGAATTCTTAAAAGGAGTTTTTAGAGGGGATGGGCATATTGCTTTTCCTAAAAACACCAATTCTGTTGTTTATGACTTTGGCTCAATAAGCTATCCACTTGTTCAGAAAATGATATTGTTGTTTCATTCTTTAGGCATAGTGCCGAGTTATAAGAAGTCGCGTTCAGAAAAGTCCTCTGATTTTGCCCATTTTTTTAGAATATCAACAAAAAAACAAATTGAACAATTAAGGGATTTTAAGGATTCTTTTACTCAAAAAAAAGTTGACGAACAGTTGAAAAATTGCAAAGATATAAAATCGTGTGGCTTTGAAAAGGGAAATGGCCAGTTTTGCATTGTTAATATCAAAGGGATAAGTAAAAAAACAGAAGAGAGGGATGTTTATTCGCTTGAAGTTGAAAAAACAAATACTTTTATCGCTGATTATGGTCTAATCGTTCATAATTGTTTTCCCAAAGATGTGGCTGGCTTGATTCATACTGCTTTGGTTAATAATTACCAGCCTCGTATTTTAGAGGCGGTCATGGCGGTGAATAAAACACAGCAAGATATTTTTGTTGATAAAATAAAAGCAGTATTGACGCAAAATCAAGGCAAGATAGTGGGTGTTTGGGGGCTGGCCTTTAAGCCTAACACTGATGATACGCGATATTCGCCAGCCATTGCGGTTATTAAAGAATTGCTCAAGCAGGGTTATCAAGTTAAGGCTTATGATCCAGTAGCTCAAGATAACGCTAAAGCAGAGCTGGGCGGAATAATTGAGTATTGCGGTAGCGCTCAAGAGGCTGCCCAAGGAGTTGATGTTTTAGTTTTGCTGACTGATTGGCCGGAATTTTTGCAAGTTGACTGGGTAGAATTGAAAAAAATAATGAGGTCGGCGAATATTGTTGATGGTCGCAATTTTTTACCCGTTGATGACTTGGCCAAAAATGGTTTTCATTATCAATCAATCGGTCATAAATTATTTTAAGAATATGCCAGAAACAATCAAAAAAATATTAGTAACAGGGGCTAGCGGCACTATTGGCACTCGCTTAATGGAAAAATTATTAGAGCAGGGCTATCAAGCTGTAGGCGTTGATTGGTTGCCTAACCAATGGTCTAAAGCTGTCAATGATATCACTATTATCGGCGACTTGCGAGATAAAACAGTTTTGCAAAAACTGCCCAACGACTTTGATTTGGTGATTCACTTGGCCGCCAACGCCCGCGTTTATAACTTGGTGGTTAACCCTTCTTTGGCTAGAGATAATTTTGAAACTATTTTTAATGTTTTGGAGTTTGTCCGTCAAAACAAAATTAAAAGATTTATGTTTGCTTCAAGCAGAGAAACCTATGGCAATACCGAGCAAATTAAGTATGCTGAAGATGATGTTCGTTTGAGTCGTTGTGAAAGCCCTTACACTGCCTCTAAAATGGCAGGGGAAGCCATGGTTTATGGTTATCAGCGATGTTATGGCATTGATGCGGTGGTGTTTAGGTTCTCTAATGTTTATGGTATGTATGATGGCTCGGATCGGGCCATTCCGCTGTTTATTGGTTTAGCCAAAGAAAACAAGCCTATTGTAATTTTTGGCAAAGATAAATTACTAGATTTTACTTACATTGATGATTGCGTGGCAGGTATTATGGCTGCTATCACTAATTTTGCCACCGCTAAAAATGATACTTATAACTTGGGGATGGGCCAGGGCTCAACTATTATTGAGGTAGCGGAAATAATCAAGGAGGCGCTCAAAAGCCAAAGCCAAATCATTATTCAAGAAAATCGCACCGGCGAGGTAGTCAAGTATATTGCCGATATTACCAAGGCACAGCAAAAGCTGGGTTATCAGCCCAAAACGCTCATTAAAGAAGGTATAGCCAAGTCAATTGAGTGGTATCAGCAAAATTCCTTAAAATAATATGTCAAAAACAATTTTAGTTACTGGGGGCGCTGGGTTTGTGGGCTCGCATTTGTGCGAGCGATTGGTCAAAGATGGCTATCAGGTTATTTGCTTTGATAATTTAAGCGCTGGCAGGTTGGACAATATCAAAAATTTTCAAAGCCAGCTTACATTTATTCAAGGCGATGCCAATAATCTGGCTGATTTAGAGCCGATTTTTAGGGATAATAAATTAGACGCTGTTTTTCACTATGCTGCTATGGTGGGAGTGCGAAGAACCGCTGAAAATCCTATTGAAGTGCTTAATGATGTTAAGGGTGTGAGAAATGTTTTTGAGCTGGCCCTAAAATATGGCCAGCCAAAAATCGTTTACGCTTCTTCGTCCGAGGTGTATGGGGAGCCCGTGGAAATTCCAGAAAAAGAAGACGGCCACATCAATCCCAAAATTCCTTATGCAGTAGTTAAGCTTTATGGTGAAAAAATGGTTGAAGCCTATTGGCAGAAATATCAACTACCAAGCGTGGCCTTGCGGTTTTTTAATGTGTATGGGCCTCGTCAAGAATCCAGCGACTATGGCTTTGTGATGGGTATTTTTATCAAGCGAGCGTTAGCTGGTGAGCCGCCAATAATCTTTGGCGACGGCTCACAAACTCGCGATTTTGTTTATGTGGACGACAATATTGAGGCCTGTATCTTGGCGTGGCAATCAGAAAAAGCCAATGGCCAGACTATTAACATCGGCACTGGCAAACCCACCACTATTTTAGATTTGGCTGAAGCAGTTATTGAAGCCACCGGTAAAACCGGCCAATTGGCTATAGAATTTCAGTCATCAAGAGATGATATTAAGCACCGCTTTCCAGATGTTGATAAAATGCAAAGCTTGTTAAACTTTCACCCCAAGGTTTCTTTGAAAGAGGGCTTACAAAAAACCATAAAACAATTTTTTGTTTGATATTATAAAAAAAATCAAAAGCGATAAGTTTTTGAGCAATAGTTTTATTTTTTTCGTGGGTGGTTTTTTAGTTAGTCTGGGCAGTTATTTATTTCAGTTTTTAATGGTTCGTTTGCTTTCGGTGGAAAGTTATGGCGAGCTGCAATCTCTTTTGGCTGTTTCGGTAATTTTTGGCATTCCTATAGCCGCCCTTTCAACCGTCTTAATTAAATATACCGCGCGTTTTAAGGCCAAAGGAGAAAATGGCAAACTTCATTCTTTGTTTTCGCTGTTTACCAATAGAATGATTTTAGCGATTTCTATTTTTTCTGTTATTTTTTTTGCTTTTAGCGGTTTGGTCGCTGATTTTTTAAAGCTAAATTCGGTTTGGCCGGTAATTATTTTAGGATTAACCTTTATTCCGACACTTTTAAGCTCAATAAACCGGGCGGTTATCCAAGGCCTGGAAAAATTTACCAGTATCTCTATTATTGGCTTGGTGGAGGTGATAGTAAGAATTTTGTTGGCTTTTATCTTGGTTAAAATCGGGTTAGCGGTTAACGGAGCCATTGGGGCAATTGCTTTGGCTGGATTGGTTGGCTATTTTTTTACTTTTTTGCCTTTGAAATTTTTGTTTAGCAAAGATAAGAAAAAAGAACCAATTGAAACCAAAGAAATAATAAAATACCTGCCTCCGGTTTTTTTCTCTCTTTTGTTCTTAACTCTTTTTTATAATATTGATATTGTTTTGGTCAAGCATTTTTTACCCGCTTATGAGGCTGGCCAATATGGGGCGCTGGCTTTAATCGGCCACATTATATTTTTTATTACTGGGCCAATTGTGGCGGTAATGTTTCCGATGACTTCAGCCGCTCATGCCAATAACGCCAACCCTTCTAAAATTTTCAAAAAAACAATAGCTTTGGCAGCCTTGATTGGTTCGGCTGTTTTGCTGATTTATTTTCTCTTGCCAGAATTAGTGATTAAAATATTGGTTGGCAGTAAATTTTTGCCACTAGCTGGCTTATTGGGCTGGTTCAGCCTAGCGATGTTTTTATATTCTTTGATTATAATATTTTCTCAATATTTTCTTTCTATTCACAAAACTAGAGTTTTTTATTTTTTGGGTTCAGGGGTTTTACTGCAAACAATTTTTATAGCTGTTTGGCATCAAAATTTAGGGCAAATTGTTTGGGCGATGAATGTGGCGATGTTGCTTACCCTGGGTTTGCTTTTAGTGTATTATGAGAGAGTAAGGAAATTAGAAAACTATGTCTGATAAAAAATTAATTTCAATAATTGTTCCGGTTTTCAACGAGCAGGAAAATATTTCGCTGATTTATGAGCGATTAGTTAAGGTTGTTGGGGGATTGGCGGAACAATATCAAGCCGAGATTATTTTTGTTGATGATGGCAGCGCTGACAAAAGCCCGCAAATTTTAGAGGAATTGGCCGACCAAGATCAAAGGGTAAAGTTGTTGCAGTTTTCACGAAACTTTGGTAAAGAAATTGCTATCTCGGCTGGGCTTTTTATTGCTAGGGGCGAGGCAGCGATAATGATTGACGCTGATTTGCAACATCCGCCCGAATTATTGGGGCAATTTATTAAAAAATGGGAAGACGGGGCAGAAGTAGTTATTGGCATTAGGGAAAAGAATAAAAATGAAGGCTTGGTTAAAAAAGTTGGCTCTTTTTGTTTTTATAAAATAATGAATATTATTGGCGAAACCAAAATCATTCCCCGCGCCACTGATTATCGCTTATTAGACAGAAAAGTGATTGATGAGTTTAATCGTTTCACTGAAAGAAACCGCATTAGCCGGGGGTTGATTGACTGGTTGGGTTTTCAGAAGGATTTTATTTATTTCCAAGCCGATGAAAGGCAAAATGGCCAAGCTGGATATGGTTTTCTTAAGTTGGTTAAGCTGGCTTTGTCCAGTTTTGTGACTCATAGCTTGTTTCCCTTAAAATTAGCCGGCTATTTAGGTGTTGTTATTACTTCGGCCTCGGGATTATTCGGTTTATTTATAATTATTGAAAAATATATTTTAGCCGACCCTTTCAGCTTCTATTTTTCTGGGCCTTTTTTGGTGGGTGTTTTTCTTTTGTTTATGGTGGGCATTATTTTAAGTTGTTTGGGCTTGGTGGCTTTATATGTGGCCAACATTCACGGCGAAGTTGTTAACCGCCCGCTTTATGTTATCAGAAAAAAGAAAAACTTTTAATATAGGATTTGCGCGCGAGGGGCGAGGAAACTAATTTCAAGGAGTTTTTCGAGGCCTGTTTGCATGGTCTCGCCTACTGGCGAGAAACAGGCCGAGAACGGAGCGAGCGAGCCGCTGGGCGAGTGAGCGTCTCCTTGAAATTAGCTTTCCGAGCCCCGAGATTAGCGCAAATCATACAACATGAAAGTATCTATTATTATTCCGGTTAGAGAAATTAATGACTATATTAGAGAATCAATACTAAAGATTTTGGCTATGGATTATGCTGATTTTGAAATTTTGATTTTTCCCGACATTGAAAGTTCTGAAGTTTTTCCTAAAACAAAAATTATTCCTACTGGTAAAGTTGGCCCCTCGCAAAAAAGAAATTTGGCTTTGCAATACGCTCAAGGCGAAATTTTAGCGTTTTTAGATGACGACGCTTATCCGCAAAGCGATTGGCTTGCCAAAGCCGTTGGGTATTTTGAAAATTTAGAGGTGGCGGCGGTGGGTGGCCCGGCTGTTACGCCTCAAAGCGATAGTTTTTGGCAAAAGGTTTCTGGGGCGGTGTTTTTGAGTAAAATTTCTGGTGGCAACCCGGCAAGATACTGGCCAATAGGGGGAGTAAAAGAAGTTGATGATTGGCCATCGGTGAACTTATTGGTCAGGAAAATTGATTTTACGGACGTCAACGGATTTGATTGCGCTTTTTGGCCGGGCGAGGATACAAAGTTGTGCTTGGATTTAACTAAAAATTTGGGTAAAAAGATTATTTACGACCCAGCTATTTTGGTTTATCATCACCGTAGGGCTGGCTTAAAAAAGCACTTGAGACAAGTCGGCGGCTATGGCCTGCACCGCGGTTATTTTGCCAAAAAATACCCGGAAAACTCCCGCAAATTAAAATATTTTTTGCCGTCTATGTTTTTGATTTCCATGGTGATGGGTTGGCTTCTGGGCTTGTATTTTTTTTGGGCGAGATTGCTTTTTGTAGCTCTTTGGCTAGTTTACAGTTTAGCCTTAGCAATTGCTTTTTTTAACATCAATCAGAAAATTAAAAATATCAAAGTTTCTTTAGCCACCCTGCCTTATATTCTTTTAACTCACCTGGTTTACGGCTACAAATTCCTACAAGGCTTGTTGAATAAAAAATTATCAATATGAAAATTGCTATTTCTTATCCGCCAATTGAATCAGACAAGGGTGTGCCATTGTTGTCGCAAAATCGACAATTCCAATATTTTCATAGCCCCACTTATATTTATCCGATGGTGCCCGCCTCGGCAGCCTCGTTGCTGAAAGTTAATGGCTATGAGGTTTTTTGGGATGACGCTATTGCCGAAGAATTAAGCTATCAAGAATGGCTGGCAAGAATTATTCAAGAAAAGCCAGATATTGTTGCCATTGAAACAAAAACACCAGTGATTAAACGCCACTGGCAGATTATAGATCAGTTAAAAGTTCAAAATTCAAAGTGCAAAGTTGTGCTGATGGGCGACCATGTTACGGCCTTGCCTGAAGAGTCACTCAAAAATAGCCAAGTTGATTTTGTTTTAACCGGAGGGGATTATGATTTTATGCTTTTAAATTTAGCTAATCATTTAGCTAAAGCCGAGGCCTTGGAGCCGGGCTGGTGGTTTCGCGACCAAAACAACGCTATTCAAAATACTGGACCGTTTCAATTAAAACAC
>JAPLWE010000028.1 GCA_026396705.1 Candidatus Gribaldobacteria bacterium | reverse complement strand
GTTAGCAACTCCGAGCAGTGTTAAGTGTACGAAGAACATCCTCCAATTATCAGCACCGTCAGCAGAGACGACTAATTCTCCATTTACAAACTTCTCGCCATGATATTTTTTCTTTTCCTCGTCATAGGTGATTATGAGATGACAATCGCCGCCATAGGCATTGTGGTATCTCATTGAATTCAAGCATCCGTCTTTTTGATAGGTATCAAAATCTGGTTCATATAGGGCAGTACCACTGATTTGTTTTCCGTCTTTTATTTTGAAGCTCATAAAGACGACGTTGAAAGGAAAGTTATTCCACTCTGGTTTAGAAGCGATTTCTAAACGATGCGGAACAAAAGCGTAGAAGTGTCTGTGTTGCACTTCTTCTTTTGCTTCTTGTTTATCTATTTCCATAAATGAAAAGCTCTTCTTAGAGAAGAAGAGCGATTAAAAATAAAAAATCGACCTTTTATCTCTCCCCATGTTGGGGCTGGATTTAGCACCTTCTTTGAAGTGTCGCCTCAAAGGGTTGCTGGACGGATCATTGAGCCAGAGCTCTAACCGCCACTCTTGATAACTACATTATTTAGTTGTACTTGTATAATAATCTAAAATTTGATATATTGCAAATACAAAACAGCTCTCTGAGGGGAGCGAGTGAGGCTGTCAGGTTATTTATACTTGGCAGCCTTTTTTATTGTAATATATTCTGTAAGTAGTAATAAAAATATGCTATAATAACAATATAAAAAAATAACTAAAGCTTTTGGCGTGGCGTTGATGATTTAATAAAATAATTTTATAAAAATATGAAAAACAAAACAGCATTGATTGTCGGAGGAGTAATTGTTTTTATAATCATACTCGCTATTATCGGCGGAAGTGGTTCAAATAATAATCCAACGCAAATCACATCAAGCAATGATCAGCCATCACTTTGTAGTGATATTGCTTCTCTCAAAAATCAAGCCACAACAGTAAATTTTAAAGAGCTTGATAAAAACCCCGATTCATTTAAGGGTAAAATTGCAAAATTTACTGGTCAAGTTTTACAAATTCAAGAAGCAGATAACTACGGTGTAATCCGCCTTGCTGTAACAAAAGAATCTTACGGTTGGAGTATAGACGATATTGTTTATGTGGAATATCAAAACCATACAGATGCAGTTGAAGATGATGTCGTAACTGTGTATGGGCAATTGACTGGCTCCAAGACATACGAATCACAAGCTCATTTTAATATCACAGTACCAAGCATGACGGCTTGTGCGGTTGAAAAAGGCACAGGAGTAACGCAGACCCCACCAACTACAAAGCCAACAACACAAAAGACAACAAGTGCCGGGCAAACCAAAACACAATCAACTCAACAGCCAGTAACGCCAACTGCTCCGACACCTACGCCAGCACCACAAACAGACAATCAAAATATTTCGCCAACATCAAACGAGACTGTTAGTCAAAAGAATGCGGTTAAAAAAGCAATATCTTATTTAGGTTACTCAGCATTTTCTCATGATGGACTAGTTGCTCAATTGGAGTACGAACAATTTTCACATGCTGATGCGGTTTATGGTGCAGATAATTCTGGTGCTAATTGGAATGAACAAGCAGCTAAAAAGGCCAAATCGTACATGGAATATACAGCTTTTTCACGCGGTAGTTTAATTGAACAGTTGAAGTATGAGAACTTCACACAAGAACAAGCAGAGTACGGAGCTAATTCGGTTGGTCTGTAACAGTACAAATAAAACATTATGGGAATTTTAGACCTTTTTCGCTCAAAGCCGAATACTGATAACCAACAACGCAAAACAAAAGATGAGCGAAAAGCCGAGTGCCCGTATTGCCACAAAGCACTTTCCAAAATACCCGGAGCAAAAACCAAATGCCCACATTGCGGTGAATTTATTTTTGTTCGCACTCGGCCAAAAGATAATGCTCGCGTTGTTGTAACGAAAGCGGATGCAGACAAGATTGATGAAGAATGGACAATCGTTGCCGGAACTCATGATATTTTTGTTGCCGAAAAAGAGAAGTTTGCGAAAGAGAAAGAAATTTTGAGAAAACGATTTGGTGGCAAAGAACCTTCCGACAACGATGTCCGGTGGGGAATATTAAATAAACAAATTATAGAACACTCCAAAAATGGCGATTGGGGTTTATATAGAAACACAAGATTCCAAATGGCGGAAATTCTGCGTGGAGAAATGAAACTTAAAAACGCTTTGCAAACTTATCTTGAAGTTTGTTATCTAGACCTCAACGGCGTGCGGAATGTTGGCGGAATGAATGACCCAGAAATTTTGAAAGAATTTCCGCCATTTGATCCGAAAGAATCGGCATTTTTAGCTCCGGGCGTTATAGATTTGATTAATCGAATTGTGCTAAAATTGAACTTGAACAAAGACGAGGTTAAGCAGATTTTTATTGAGCACAATTCGCGAAGTGAAAAATCTTTGCGATTACCGCTTTCTACGGAACAAGCATGGTCATCATTAGATAAAGAATTATGATTGGCGGCGAATTTTCCGAAAACTCCCAGTCCGAAACCCGCCCGCATTCCTCACCAGCCCCTCCTGCGGGCGGGAAAAGAGCCGAGGCAGGGCGAATCCTTTCCCATTTAATTGATTTAGGATTTCAACATGGGCTTTTAGACGGAAAAATGCAAACTTTGTCTCATGAGCTCAGAAAAGTGCGGGATTCTGTGCATATATCTAATTTGGAAGATAAAGAATATAATGCCTATAACAGGGAACAGGTAAATCAGTATATAATGTTACTTAATAACTTTCAAAATAGAATAAAAGAAAAATATAGCAAAATGATTGGGTAAAAAATCATTTTTTATAATAAAAATATGAAAATAAATGAATTGTGGTTAAGGTGTAGAAAATGGAGTGATGTTAGTATTTTGGGCTATTTTGTTGTTGGTATTGTAAAGATTGTTTTTATTTTTATAATATTCGCTCTTCTTGTTTATGGACTTTATATGGCAATGCCTTATAGCGATAAAGAAAACCCCATTCAAGATCTTTCTTTAAACGGTTCTAGCAAAGTTAAAAAAGAGAACTGCACGGTTACGGGTATTAATATACATGGAGGAATAATAACATATGTCTCGGAACATGCCGAAGGTGATACTTATTTTGATTATGATGTAACAGCAAGTGAAGATGTTGATTGGATGATTACCCAAGCGAATGAAAACCCAAAAATTAAAGCTATTATAATTGAGGTAGATTCAGGAGGTGGTAGTCCTGTAGCCGGAGAAGAGATTGCTAATGCTGTTAAAAACAGTGAAAAACCAGTTATAGCATTTATAAGAGAGAGGGGAGCTTCGGCTGCATATTGGGCTATAAGTGGCGCTGATAAAATATTTGCCTCAGAAAATTCAGATGTAGGGTCTATTGGAATAACGATGTCATATTTAAATAATGTAGAATGGAATAAAAAAGAAGGATATACATATGAACAATTAAGTATAGGTAAGTATAAAGATTCTGGAATTCCTGATAAACCCTTAACTAGCGAAGAAAAAGCTATATTCGTAAGAGACATGAATATAATAT
>JAPLWE010000004.1 GCA_026396705.1 Candidatus Gribaldobacteria bacterium | reverse complement strand
TATTTTTAGCCGTCACGATGCTACCAGTTTTCGCCCAATGAATTCCATATCCTTTGCATTTGATAATTGTATTATTAAGTAAAGTCAACACTGTCCCTGCGGCCCTATTTTGATAGTTAAAATATGTATTATCATAGAAAAGCGAACTGTAAATATTTACAATTACATTACCGCTATAACTACTATCGTTATATATAACAAACGGTGAATTATATATTATTACTCTATTAAGCGCTATTGTTGGTAGAAACGCGCCATAGGCAGAAATAACTGCATTATTGTTGGAGTTCAATGTCAAACCATTAACCGTTAAATCCTCTAGCGTAAAAGACACATTAGCATATACACCAAATATGTATTGTCCAGAACCACGAGCATGATTATTAAAATTGAAATTTATACCTTTAAACTTAATGGAATGTGTTATAAACATCAACCCCTGTGAAATAGTTCCGGGTATAATAGTGACAGACTCGCCATTATAATTCTGAACAAGAGTTTGACCGGAGCCAGCTGCGAATGCAGTATTAATCTGGTTTTCGGTATAGGTTCCGGCCCTGCCATAAACCGTGCTTCCCAATGCAACACTACCCCCCGCAATGGCTCCATTAAAAGTCGTCCATGCTTTTGTCCCATCCGATCCGCCACAATCTCTATTTGCTACACGATATGATGTTCCGGCTCCCCCAACACATGTACCGCTAAGAGTACCGTCTACATAATATGTGGTGGCTGCCTGAACGCTTGAGGCATTGACAAAATAAAAAATACCTAAAGACAAGGTAAATAAAACGATGAAAAATTTTAACCTATAAGCCCCCCCCCAGCGGGGTTAGAGAGTTTTTGCTGAATAAATTTTAGCTGTTTGTGAAAAATCATAGATGTATTTTACTAAATACTACCCCCTATTGACAAGCTAATTTTAAATATGATATCATTTATTTGTCGCACTAAGGTGTGGCAGCACCAGGCCTTCCTCGGTTTTCCGAGGAACTTTTTTTTATATTTTTATAACAACTCAACGTCTTTTCTTACTTTTCTTGCCCGCCGAGTTCCTCGTAGACTTTTTTAATTTCTTTTTGGAAAATAGACAAATCTTCTTTGGTCGTTTTCCATATTCTTTTCAAATCTAATCCAAAATAATCATGAACTAAGATGTCCCTCATGCCAGTAATATCTTTCCATGGCACATCGGGAAACCGATTCTTCAAAGCAAGGGGAATATTTTTTGTGGCTTCGCCAATAATTTCAAATCTTCTAAAAACTGCATCTTGCATTAGATTGTTACTAAAAAATTCTTCTTTAGTTACATTCTTTGTATAATTTTGAATATTTTCAATGCTCTCAATAATGTCCGAAACAAAAAGTATTACCTCTCTTTTCTTTTTCATAGGATAGATATTTGCTCTTTTAGTATTTGCTTTTTTAGAAGAGGGTGGATAGTTGAGTATTCTACTAAATCCACTTTTTTATTAAGCGCTTCCTCTAAATCCATTTTTAGCCCGCCCATTTCAAA
Source organism: Candidatus Gribaldobacteria bacterium (assembly GCA_026396705.1). Classification (GTDB taxonomy): domain Bacteria; phylum Patescibacteriota; class Minisyncoccia; order Minisyncoccales; family CG1-02-41-26; genus CG1-02-41-26. The sequence continues at coordinate 1,351 of JAPLWE010000004.1, read as the reverse complement.
AAGCCCAAACCTTTTGGGAAGTTTAACCAACAAATCAACATCGCTCTTTTTTGTTGCTTCACCTCGGGCTTGGGAACCAAAAAGAGCGGCCTTTTGCACGCCCTGCTTTTTTAAAATTGGTATAATTTTTTTAGCGATTTCCTGCTTGCTCATATATTTTTATATTTTAACATAGAATATTTAAAAACAAAACCACTCACCTAAGGCGTATAAATGTATAAATGGGGTCAGCCAACATTTTTTCACCAAAGTTAGATTGCATATGGGAGTCGTAAGTTACCGACACTTGCACTTGTATAGCTTTCTCTATTAATCTTTTATACATATTATTAGCGTAATTTAGTGATTACATTCTCTATTTTACGCCAACACTTTTAGCTGTTAATAGCAATTATCCCCAATCTAAAGCTGAAAAACAAAACCGCCCTGATGGTTCAGAGCGGAGACAAAATGTTAAAATAACTAACGGCCCAGTTTGGCGCCCACGGCGTATTTGGCAAAAGGATTGGTGGCAAAGCGCACATCAAAATGCAAATGGCAACCATCTTCGCCCGCTGGAATAGTATAGCCAGTGTGGCCCACATAACCGATAATTTGACCCTGGTCAACCGATTTACCGGCTGACACCACATAAGATGACAGGTGGCCATAATAAGTAATGGCGCCGTTGTTGTGCAAAACACGCACATAATTGCCACCGGTGGCAGTAAAGCCAACTCGCTGGACCTCCCCAGCCGCGGCAGCAAAAACTGGATCACCGCAACGATTATTGTTAAAATCAACCGCGTTAAACCAGTGCAACCCTTGGCTAACCACACAAGGCGCGGGCAAAGGCGCGATAAAATAAGCATTGGGCAAGGGCACGCTGTTATATTTAGGAACCGTTTTAGGCTTAACTCCACCGGGAATCACCAAAAAATCACCAGCCTTAATGTTGCCATAATCTCCTAGTTGATTAAAATCAATAATATCTTGAGCGTTAGCTTGGTAAAGCTTGGCTAATGTTTTAACAGTCTCGCCTTTTTGCGCGATATGCATCGTGCCCGAAACCGGCAAAATCACTAATTCCTGGCCTTCTTTAAGAACTGCCTTACTAGTTAGATCATTAGCCCAAAGCAAAGTATTTAAAGAAATATCAAATTTTTGTGATATAGTAGCAGTGGTATCGCCTTTCTGCGCGGTGTAAAGCTCAATTTCTTGACGCGATTGGCTAACACCATAATTATCAGCTGATCCTAAGGAAGCTAAAACAGTTCCCTTTGCTAAAGATGGCGGAGCTGATGGTTGTAAAGTAGTGCCGTTAATCAAGCAAAGAGTAGCTTCGGGGCTAGGGTGACAACTCGTAGAAAGC
>JAPLWE010000063.1 GCA_026396705.1 Candidatus Gribaldobacteria bacterium | reverse complement strand
GCATTCCCTTGCCCATGGTGAGCTATGGTGGCAACACCCTGGTGGCCTTTTATATCGGCCTGGGCATTTTGGCTGGCCTAGAGAGGCGGGGGTAATTTAAATATCCACGAGATTATCTTTCGGGAATTTGAGGCCTCGTTTAATGATGCATTTTTCTAACGATTGGTAGTCAAAGATTTCTTTAACGAATTTCAGCGCTATTTTTTCGTCAAACATACTGCAAGAATAAACATCCATTGTTAGGTATTGCTTGGCCGGAAAAGTGTGTAAGGCAATGTGTGATTCAGCAATCATCACAAAACCTGAAATGCCTCCGCAATCTTTTTTATTATTGCCCTCCACTCTTATCACGTATGGAGTCATAATTGGGCGCATAGCGATTTTTGCTGGTAATTTGCTTAAAACTTGAAAACAAATTTCCATACTATTGAGCGTGGTTGCGTTGCACCCATAAGCATCAATAGTGAGGTGTTTGCCAAAAACCACGGTTGAGATTTTCTTAGTACTCATTTGCTGTATTTTTTATTATTGCCTCTATTATTGTTTATTTTGCAGTATTGTCAAGATTTTTATGTTATTAGCAATGCGCTTGATTTTAAGCAGTAGTTGCCTTATCATCAATTTAATGAATGAAGCTATAAAAATATGGATAAAAAAATACAAGAACAAGAAAATGACTATGCTATTACTCCCAGAGCTGTGGACTATTCCCAGTGGTATCTTGATATAATCGCGGCTGGGGAGCTGGCTGATAATTCGCCGGTGCGGGGGTGCATGGTGATTAGGCCGAACGGCTACGCCATCTGGGAAAATATTCAGAAGATTATGGATGGTATGTTTAAGGCTAAGGGAGTTAAAAACGCTTATTTTCCTATGCTTATCCCGAAAAGTTTTTTTGAAAAAGAGGCCGAGCATGTGGAGGGGTTTGCTAAAGAATGCGCAGTGGTGACACATCATCGGCTGGCCATGGATGATAATAAAAAGTTAAAGGCTGATGGCTTATTGGAAGAGCCATTGATTATTAGGCCAACATCAGAGACTATTATTTACAGTATGTATGCTAAGTGGGTGCATTCTTTTCGCGACTTGCCTTTGCTATTAAACCAATGGGCCAATGTGGTCAGGTGGGAAATGCGCACTAGGCCATTTTTGCGAACCACGGAATTTTTATGGCAAGAGGGCCACACCGCCCACGCCACCAAAGAAGAGGCTGATGAAATGACCTTGCAAATGATAGAAGTTTATCGAGAGTTTTTTGAAAAGTATTTGGCTATTCCAGTTATTAAGGGCGCAAAATCAGCAAGCGAAAAATTCGCTGGGGCTGTTTATACCACTTGCGTGGAAGCGATGATGCAAGATGGCAAGGCCTTGCAAGTGGGCACATCTCATATGCTTGGGCAAAACTTTGCCAAGCCCTTTGATGTTAAGTTCACCGATAAAAATGGCGAGCAACAGTATGTCTGGCAAACCAGCTGGGGCATCAGCACCAGAGCCATTGGCGCCTTGATTATGGTGCATAGTGATGATAAGGGGCTGATTTTGCCGCCAAAAATCGCTCCGGTGGGCGTGGTAGTGGTGCCAATTTGGAACAAGGAGAGCGAGATGGCCGGGGTGGTTGAACAAGCCAAAGAGTTGGCTGCTCGGATAAGTTCGGAGGTTGGTTGTGTCGTTCATGTTGACGAGCGAGACGGCCGGCCCGGGCCTAAGTTTTACGAGTGGGAGAGAAAGGGTATTCCCTTGCGTATTGAAATCGGGCCACGCGAAATAGCCGATAAAGCCGTGGTAGTAGTTAGGAGAGATCTGGGCGACAAAGCTATTGTGCCTTTAGCTGATTTGTCTGTAAAGATTAAAGAACTCTTGGAGAATATCCAGACCAATCTTTATGAAAGAGCTATTCAATATCGCGAAAAAATGACCAAAGCTTTGGATTCTTATGACGAAATGAAAGCATTTTTAGCTGGCAATGATAGCGGATTTGTGACAGCTGGTTGGTGCGGTAGCGCCGAATGTGAAGCCAAGGTTAAAACAGAGACCACCGCCACCATCAGATGCTTGCCCTTGCAACAAGACCATCAGAAAACTAAATGCATAGTTTGTGGCCAAGCAACAATCGACACAGTTATTTTTGCCAAGGCCTATTAAAATATGAATATTTACCTTATCCGGCATGGAGAAAGTACTTCCGATGTAAAAAAGAAATATGATGGTGATTATGACGATCATCTGACCGAAAGCGGGCTTCAAGACGCTAAAACTATTGCCAAAAAACTGAGCGGACATGACATCGAGGTTGTTTTTACCAGTCCGAAAATTCGCGCGCGCGAAACATCAAAAATTATCAGCGACGCTCTTCATTGCAAAACTTTTATAACAGACGATCTTGCCGAGCAAAATATTTATGGCGCATATTTGGAGCTTGATAAAAATCAGCCGGAAGAAAGATACAGAAGACTTGGCGAGATTCTTGTGGATAAAGACGATGTCGTTGACGGTTCCGAAACATACCAAAATTTTAAAGAGCGTATAATCAGATATTTCTCGGATATCACGCATCAATCATTTGAGACTGTTGCGATTGTGACGCACGGTGGCCCGATTCGTTGTATCTTTAGAGAAATACTCGGATTGGGTGAATTCAATAATATTGGCAACGGCGCAATAATCAAACTCAAAAAAGAAAGTTCTGTGCTGTCGGTCGTGAACATAGATAACGCCGTTTTGAAGGATGCTAAATTATAAAGGAATATGTCGGAGGAATAAACAAAAAGCGGTCGCATATAAGGCGATCGCTTTTTGTTATTTGGAGCGGGAGACGGGATTCGCACCCGCGACCTATTCGTTGGCAACGAATTATTCTACTGCTGAACTACTCCCGCATTGAAATATAATTTTGTTAATAAATGCCAAATTCTTTTTGCAATAAATTCATCCAAACAAATAATTTTTCCTTGAAACACCTGTTCGCAAAATAGATAATACCTATTCCATAAGTTAGTCTCTTGGAAGGATGCTTTCCTTGGATATAACTTGATTTTATGAATTGAGATATTTTTATTTCTGTTTTTTCACTCCAAAACTTTTTACAAACATCATCATTTAAGTCAGGGTAAAGAATGAGTTGAATTTTGATCTTTTCTTCTGGGATATTTACAATTTTTCTAAGAAATTGAAAAAATAAGGCTATCATTTTAGGGTCGCTATTGGCTAATCGTATAGAGCAGTTTTTGATCTTACTGTCGCCTTCGCCCCAGTAAAGCATTAAACTGGCTATAAATAAAGGATTATCTTTTAGCGAAGAAAATTCTTTCGTGGCTTGTTCGCGGCATTGATCGTAAAGGCTATCTAATCTTTTTTTTCTAATTATAATATAAGCCCTAAGCCGCTTTTTGGCGATATAATTGTTTTTTTTATTTAGTCTTTTTTTTATTTCTTTTGACCAATTTTCATCGCGAAACCAATAAACCATTGTGCTTTTAGGAATACCAAGCTCTTCAACAATTTTGTTGTAGCTCATTCCCTTCTTTCTTAACTTTATGGCTAAGTGCCTATCGTTGCGCATAATTTAAATATTAGGACAGCCCATGCCTACTAAATAATTATAGCACAACGGTGCGAATTGGAAAGAACAACTTTTTTACTTCTCCACTATGTGCCGTGGGACGGTAACGCTCCGTCAACCTCTTCTTTTTCAGAGAAGCGCTCTACTACTGAGCTACCACGGCAGTTAGTTATATTTTACTGAATTTCTGGAAAAAAACAATCTTTTGAGGTAGAATGAGGGTGTTATGGGGCAAGGGGGCAGTTAGCTCAGTTGGTTAGAGCGACTCGTTTACACCGAGTAGGTCGTAGGTTCGAATCCTATACTGCCCACTAAGTAATATAATTATTTATATGAAAAGAATATATATCAAAGAGCTCAAAAATTTTATTGGCCAAGAAGTGACTATTAAGGGTTGGGTTGATACACGGCGCGATCAGGGCAAGTTGGTTTTTTTGGATTTTCGCGATATGACTGGCTATGCGCAGGGTGTTATTTTGCCAAGCGCCACGGCTGTGCATAGTGTCGGCGAAAAGATTCGCCCGGAGTGGGTGGTTGAGGTGCAGGGTAAAGTGAACCAACGGCCAGAAAAAAACATCCAAAAAGAAAAACAAAATGGCGACATAGAATTGGAGATTTTATCTATTGTTGTTTTGAATGAGGCCGAAACAGTGCCTTTTGATGTGAAAAGCGACGGTCAGGAAATAGGTGAAGAGATTCGCTTGAAATACCGCTACCTTGACCTGCGACGGCCTCGTTTGCAACGCAATCTACGAATGCGTGACAAGATTATCTCGTTCTTTCGCGAGTATATGCATCAAAATGATTTTGTGGAAATTGAAACCCCTATGTTGATGAAAGGCACGCCCGAGGGCTCTCGAGAATATGTTGTGCCATCAAGATTAGAAAAAGGCAAGTTTTACGCCTTACCGCAAGCTCCTCAGCAGTTTAAGCAACTTTGTATGGTGGCTGGCCTTGAGAAATATTTTCAGATAGCTCGCTGTATGAGAGATGAGGACTTACGGGGCGATCGCCAGCCCGAATTTACCCAGCTTGATTTTGAAATGTCTTTTGTGACCCAAGAGGACATTTTGAGCTTTACTGAAGCAATGTTTATTAAAATGGTTAAAGCGCTTTTTCCAGAAAAGACAATTTCGCAGACGCCCTTTCCGAGAATTACCTATAAAGAGTCAATGGAAAAATATAACAGTGACAAGCCGGATTTGCGCAAAGATAAAACCAATCCCAATGAGTTAGCTTTTGTTTGGGTGGTTGATTTTCCGATGTTTGAAAAAACGCAAGAGGGCGCTATGCAGGCAGCTCACCATCCTTTCTGCTCTATTAAAGAAGAAGACATTGAGAAATTTATGAAGGGCAAGGACTTGATGAACATTCGAGCCAATTCTTATGACCTAGTGCTTAATGGCTATGAGTTAAGCTCAGGCAGCATTCGCATACATCAGTCGGAAATTCAGCAGAAAGTTTTTGAATTGCTGGGTATTAGCCATGAAGAGCAACAACGCAAGTTTGGCCATATGCTGGAAGCGTTTAAGTATGGCGCCCCGCCACACGGTGGCTTTGCTCCAGGCATTGACCGCGTTACTATGATACTGATGGGCGAGCCAAACATTCGCGAAGTAATTGCTTTTCCTAAAACCGGCGAAGGCAAAGACCCTATGATGAATTCGCCCTTTGAGATTTCAGTCGAACAGTTAAAAGAGTTGGGGCTTAAGCTTGAAAATGAAAAAAGAAATTAAACTTAAAACGGAGGATTATAACTACTATAATCGAGCTGTAGGAATTATCAAACACAATGATAAATTCCTAATTATAAATGAGGATAATGCGCCATATTATCACATTCCAGGCGGACATATTGAAATAGGCGAAGATTCTGTTGCTGCTATTACTAGAGAAATCAAGGAAGAATTAGATTACACTGTTAAAAATACAAATCTATTTTGTATTCAAGAGAATTTCTATGAGAAAAAAGGAATTGTTCAACATGGCGTAGAATACTACTACATTATTGAACTAGAAGAAGACATTGAAACAGTTGACAGAGAAGTTACAGAAATTGATCGCGGTAAAGAAAAACACTTATTTATCAAATGGGTTTCTATTGATGAATTAGAAGAAATAGATCTTAAACCATTCACTATTAAAGATTTGATAGTGAATAACAAATTGGACACTTTAACACATATAATCAAGAAAGATTAATGAACTATGAAAGATTGTGTGTTTTGCTTTTTAGTAAATCAAACTGATCGGACATTTTTGAAATTGTGTCTTTATTGTACCAAATTAAAAACCCCTGTCTGAAACAGGGGATTTTAATTTGGTGCGGGCGGTGGGATTTGAACCCACATGCTCAAAAGAGCCAGGATCCTCAATCCTGTGTGTCTATCCAGTTGCACCACGCCCGCTTTATTCAGTTGTATCTTCCGCGTCTTCTTCTGAAATTTCTTTGGGAGTTTCGGGCACGAAGGCGGTTCTTTTGAGTTTGGCTTTTTTGCCAACTCTGTTTCTTAAGTAGTAAAGTTTGGCGCGACGGGTTTTGCTACGACCAACAATTTCAATTTTTTCAATGGCTGGCGAATGCAATGGGAAAATTCTTTCCACGCCCACGCCCGCAATAACTCGCCTCACTGTGAATGAGCCAGAAACGCCCTTACCGTGCTTCATAGCCAAGATTATGCCTTCAAATACTTGAATTCTAGCCCCTTCTTTTTTGCTGGCTGTTTTTTTGCCCTTGGCGTCTTGCACGGGAGCTGGTATTTTTTGATGCACCTTAATGATATCGCCAACCTTCATATTGGGCAGGTCGGTTTTTAGATATTGCTTAGTGATTTCTGATGTGTTTTGCATATATTTTTATTTTAATTCTACATTATGGCTTTAAATTTAGCAAAAATACGGAAAAATACAACCCCACACGAGCGAAAAAGGGGTTTTTTCTTGCCCTCGCTTTCCCGTATCGATTATTTTATACAAAAATGGACAAAAGAAGCTAATAATCCTCCCCCTCCTACAATAAACAAAATCATTAAGACAAGTAGGGGGTCCCAATCTTTTTGTTCGGGTTCTTTATCGGTGAATTTTTCCATTAATTCGTTGTTCTTTTTTAGGAGATCATCCATTAGAGACGAGGAAACTGTGACTGTTTCTCCGTTTTTTATATCAGAAAAAGCTTTATCGTAAATTTTTTTAAATACTGAATAGCGGTCCTTAAAAATTGACTTTACCCTTACAACTTCTTTGTCTGAACTATTTATATTTAATCGGTATATTTTTTGTATCCATAAAAGACCGACAAAAATTGTTACAAAAAGGAAAAATTCACCAAAGATAAAAAGGTTTCGATTTTCTACAAAACCAAGTCCAGTAAAACCAAAACCAGCAACCACGCCAACTACTTGAATAAGTTTAGTGGTTGAATTAAGGATTTTGTAGAACAATGTTTTCTGATTTTTTCCATGATCTTTTAGAATTTTTCTTTCAAGTTGAAAGAATTGAGACCCTTGGCTCTCATAAAATTTGTCCCAATTTTTGGATGATAATTTAATTTCTTCGCTCATAAATTAGTTTCCGCCCCATAGTGCATTGAGATAGCTGTAATCAAGGATTCGAGCCAAAGATTCTAGTTCGCCTGAGCTTACAAACGAAGGAATACCAAGGTAACAGTTATTTTTTATTGAAATTGCAGCCCCGCCAGAATTTCCATGCTCTACTTTTGCAGAAGTAACATAATATCCGTTATCGTAGCCGGATATAATTCCTTCGGTGGCTGTAATATCTGTTGGTGAGCCTATGCCTGGATAACCTAAGACGACAAGCTGTTCGCCAACAAGGGCCCTATTTTTACAGAAATTTACGACTTTGGCATTTGATAAAACATATGGACCAGGATTTCTTATAAATATTTCGCCTATGTCAAGATTTTGATCAATCGCTATATCTTTCATCGTTTGAGTGGCTGTATCAACATTTATGGTGTATGTTTCGGCACTATTTGGAAATTTTATCGTACAAGTCCATGGAACACTTCCCCATTGATCTGTGAGTACATGACGATTAGTAAAAACGAGATATATATTATTAAGTGTACGCACCAAAAGACCAGAACCAAAAGCGTTAATTAAAAGTGTGCCATCACTTCCATACCACTTGCATTCGATATGGGCGATACTTGGTCGCCACTGACTAACGATTGTGGAAATATCTAGACCCGTGTCTTCTTTTGGTGCTGTCGCAGGAACTTCTTTTATTACCGTTTGAGGTTTTTGGTTTTTTAAATTTTCAACCTCATTTTTTAAATTATCAATTTCAGATTGTTGCGAATTAACAGAAATTTCCTGGTCTTTTTGGATTGCTGGTACAATAGAATTAATAGGAATACTTGCTACTGTTTTTTTATTTTGATAATTACTTAAAAAATAATCACCAATAATAATTGCTCCAATTATTAAAAACCAAATAATTTTTTTCTTATTTTCCATAAATTTATTTAAGCAACTCGTCAACACTTATCTCAAGGATTTTTGTTTACTGGATAAGTAATTTTGTTTTGAGATAATGCTTTTGCCTAATTTTTTCTCTAATTGTTTTCTAGCTCCTCCGGCAATGTTGCCACCAGCCTTGGCGTCGTTTTTTAGTTTTGGAATGCCTTGCGAATTTTCATTACGGTGGATTTCTGTGGTGGCTCGTTCACCAAGCATATTAAAAATCAACTCAAAGTCGCTCATATGGTCGCGCAAGTTTTCTCGCTTTAAACCTTTTAGCTTTTTATATTCGCTTGGCGTTACTCCAAAAGTGGCTTTGGAAATTTCTGCGGTTAAAATTTCATAGTCCTGCTGTTCTTTGGCTCCACGATTTTTCCATTCATCAGTTAATTCTTCACGAATAGCAATGCCACGCATTCGCTTTTCAATCCAGTCATCAGAATATCCCTTAAGCTTATAAAGCATCCGCATTCTTTTTGTCGCTAATTCTGGGTCTTCTATTTCTTGCATTCGCTCATAGCCAACTTTTGCTAGCCATCTTTTAAATGGTTCGGCTTTTGGCGATGGAATTGACTGGACAATACGGAAAATTCCTTCGGTATTGGCGCAGTCGGTTTCGCGCATTTTGCCATCAGGAGCTTGTAGTTTCAACCCGTGACAAATTGTCACGACTTCGCTTCCTTCCTCTTTTAACCTTTGTTTCAGTTTTCTCCAATACGCTCCAGCATCAATACTGTCCGTAAGCGCTTCGCAAGCATCTACAACCGAAAACCACCATTCGTTATTATAAAGGGTTCTTCTTATTTTATTACCTTTAAATAAAATGATTTTTGTTGAGGAAAAATTATTATCCATAAAATAGGGTGGGCGTGACAGGGATCGAACCTGTTACCTCCGCAATGTCAATGCGACGCTCTGACCAGATGAGCTACACGCCCTTGGTGGGTGCGCTGGGGATCGGACCCAGAACCTTTTCTTTATAAGAGAAATGCTCTACCACTGAGCTACGCACCCCAGTTACTTAGAGGCAGATTTTTTTATTTTTTTTGTCAACGATTCTTTTTCTATCAACTCCTCAAATTCTTCTTTCTCAATGGTTTCTTTTTCAATCAGGACTTTAGCTATTTTGGTGAGCATAGCCTTTTTTTGCGTTAAAATTTTCACGGCCACCCCTTCCGCTTCCTTGATAAATTTGGCCACTTCTTCGTCTATTTCGTTAGCTGTTTTTTCGGAATAATTTTTTTCTGTTTCTTGTTCCCAGCCCAAAAATGTCATTGAGTCTCTAACGCCAAAAACTATTGGTCCAAATTTAGCCATACCGTATTTAGTAACCAAGTCGCGCGCCAATTCGCTGGCTTTTTCTAAGTCATTGGCCGCGCCAGTGGAAAGCTCATTAAAGATAAGCCGTTCGGCAGTGTAGCCAGACAGCAAGACAGCTAATTCAGCCAAAAACTCTGATTTAGTTTTAATCCTTTTTTCTCTTTTAGGCAAGGATAGTGTATAGCCAGCGGCCATACCGCGAGCCACAATAGAAATTTTGTGCACATCTTCAGCGCCCGGCAATGAGGTGGCTGTTAAGGCGTGACCAGCCTCGTGATAGGCGGTTATTTCTTTTTCTTTTTCAGACAACAGATGACTGCGGCGTTCTGGGCCTAAAAGCACTTTTTCAATTGATTCCAAAAGTTCGGTTTGTGAGATAGACACTTTATTTTTTTTGGCCGCTAAAATGGCTGCTTCGTTAACTAAGTTAGCCAAGTCGGCTCCAGAAAACCCAGGGGTTCTTTCAGCTACCTCAATAATTTTAGCGTCAGGGCCTAGAGGCTTTCCCTTGCAATGAATCTGTAAAATTTCTTCTCTGCCTTTGATATCAGGCAGATCAAGCACTACTCGTCGATCAAACCGACCTGGTCTTAAAAGGGCTGGGTCAAGTGATTCGGGCTTATTGGTAGCGCCTAAAATTATAATGTTGGTGTCGCGTTCAAAGCCGTCCATTTCAGCCAAAATCTGGTTGAGGGTTTGTTCTCGTTCCTCGTGACCGCCTCCTACGCCGGGCATTCTCATTTTGCCGATAGCATCAAGTTCATCAATAAAAATAATGCAGGGCTGTTGCTTTTTTGCTTCCAAGAAAAGCGCTCGGGTGCGGCTAGCTCCTACGCCCACAAAAAGCTCAATAAATTCCGAGCCAACTATAGAAAAGAAAGGCACCTTGGCTTCGTTGGCTACTGCTCTGGCCAAAAGTGTTTTACCTACACCCGGAGGCCCCACTAACAAAACTCCTCGAGGTATGCGGGCTCCCAAGGCTTGATATTTTTTGGGATTTTTCAGAAAATCAACCACTTCCTTGATTTCATCTTTGGCTTCTTCTACGCCAGCGATATCGTCAAAGGTTACTTTTTCAGTTTTTTTGTCGTCTTTGCCGTCGCCAAATAATTTGGCTGGTGTTTTAAGAAAGTTGAAGCCTTGCCCCATACCACCCCCCTTGGCTTGGCGAGCGATTAGCCAGAAAAATAAAACAAAAATTATAATAGGCAAAATGATTGATAAAGGAAAAAGCCAACCCATTAAGCCTTGTTTTTCTTCTTTTATTTTGATGTCAACGGCTTTAAGAACTTCTTCGTTAACGCCGTAGGCCTTGAGTGAGTCATTAAGCGATACGCCAGTTTCTTTACGGCTGGCTATTTTTTTACCTTGATTATCAAGGGCAGTAATTTGGTCGCCCGACACTTGGATCTCTTTGATACTTCCTTGGCTTACTTGTTGAGCAAGAGAGCTCAACGAAACCTCGTTTGACTTTTGTAAGGCCTGCGGGTTGAGCAAGGCAAAAACAGCCGAAATAGCCAAAAAAGTAACAAATATTATAATGATGTTTTTGCCTGCCTTATTCATTTTAGGTTTTTTGTTAGTCAATGTTTTTTAGAGAAAGATAAATGCGATTATTAGCAATCTCAATAATTTTAGCATGGACTTTTTGTCCGATAGTTAAAATTTTATCAGGGGTTTGCTCTTGAGTTGCGCCTATCTCTGAAGTGTGGATAAGCCCTTCCAAATCCTTGCCGAATTTAATAAAAGCGCCAAAGCTGGTTACCCCGCTAATTTCGCCTTCCACCATATTGCCTACTATATATTCTTTCATTTCTTCTTCGGCTCGGTCTTTTTTAGTGGCTTTTTCCGAGAGAATAAGCTTGTTTTCCCTGGGGTTTAAGTCAAAAATTTTCACGGTTATTTTTTGACCAACTAATTTTTGTAATTCCAAAGCAATTTTAGCTGGATCGCCACCAGTTACCTTAGGATAGTGCTCGGGTAACAATTGTGAAGTTGGCAAAAATCCAGGGATATTCATTAGAGGGCAAATTAACCCGCCTTTGTTAGCATTTTTTACTGTTACCTCAAAAGCCATACCGCTTTCTTTGGCTTCATTAAGTTTGTCCCATGACATTTCTTGCGAAGCGCCCGCCAATGATAGTTCGCGGTAGCCCTCACTGTTTTCTATATCTAAAACCTTGGCTACTAATTTGTCGCCTATTTTGTAGCCTTTTAAGTTTTCCTTTGTTTCGAAAAACTCTCTGCCGTAAATTACTCCCACGCCCCTGGGCCCTAAATCAATGTAAAGGGCGCTCTTGCCACGGTTAATAACATTTCCTTCGATGAGCTCGCCCACCTTAGGCGGGCAGATTGAGTCGCTTTTTAATTTTTTGACTATCATAATTTTTTTTCGCCAATGGCGAACGAATGCGCTTTCGCGCTGGATTTAATATATACAAAATAATCCCATATTGCAAGTGCAAGGCAGCAATGGTAAAATGATTCAAATAAAAGAGATTAAATTATATGCAAATTACTTGGCACGGACAATCTTGTTTTGAGATAACAGTTAAAAATAAAGAAAATGGCGAAACCACTATTGTTTTTGATCCTTTTGCCGAGGAGGTGGGTTTGAAGTTGCCCAAATTAACTGCTGATATTTTATTGGTAAGTCATAATCATACTGACCACAATAATATTAAGGCGGTAGGGGGCGATTATTTTCTGATTGATTCAGCGGGCGAATATGAAATTAAAGATGTTTTCGCGCAAGGCATTAAGGCATTTCATGATAATCAAGGTGGCAAAGAAAGAGGCGAGGTAATGATTTATAAAATAGAGGCCGAGGGCATTAAAGTGTGCCATCTATCAGACTTGGGGCAAAAAGAATTAACCAGCGAGCAATTAGAGCAAATTGGCGATGTGGATGTGTTGTTTTTGCCAGTGGGGGGCAAGTATACTGTTGACGCCAAGGATGCTTCAGAAATCGTTAGCCAGATTGAGCCTCGCATAGTTATTCCCATGCACTATAAACTGCCCAACCAAAAATCCGACATAGAGGGCGTGGATAAGTTTTTGAAAGTAATGGGCGAAGAAGGCGTTCAGCCCGAGAAAAAGCTGAAAATCATGGCTAAAAATTTGCCCGTTGAAGAAACAAAAATTATTATTTTAGAACCGTAAAAATATGGTTAATTTTAGCAGAGCCAAACAAGAGGCCGGTAAATTTTTTTCAGAAACCGGCGAGAAAATAATCGGACGAGGCCCAGAAGTGACCCTTCGTCACAATGTTAAAGAGTATGCTGATAATAATGGAGTATCAGCTGAACAAGCGCAAAAAGTAATTTTTCAGCATTATCTTGCTGACTTGCAAGGCTCGCTCAATAAGGGAATTTTAGATATTAAAGATAAAGATTGGCGAAAAATAGAAGCGTTTTATAATGAAGTTTTTGGTAAAGAGGGCAAGGAAAATTTTGAAACTTTAGCTGAAACCCCGGGGGTTTATATTAACTCTGGTTTGGCTGCGCCTAGTGATAAAGAAAAAAAGGCTTGGGGCGCACATTTTGAAAGCAGATATGGCGCTAAACCTAAAGATCTTGAGCTCACTGACACCACTCAAACATTTCGTTTAGTAAAATTTTTATCGATGAGATTGTCAGCGCTAACAACGGCTAGTATTGGCGACCCTCGAAATTTGGAAGACTTGATTGCGGCTGATGCGAGATTTGGCGCTGATTTAGGCAAGCTATTGCAGGCTCGAGAGGTGTTGGTGAATCGGGAAAAATGTTTCAAAACCGAATGCCATCATAAAGAATCTGTAGATAACTTGAAAGCCAGCGCTAAGAAAGATCTAGGAGATTTTTTTCTAATGAATGGCGTTAATGCCTTAAAAGAGATATCTAAGGGCAAGTTCAATCCATTATCTATCGCTGGCAGGTTGATGGTTTCTCTGCCGAAATTTGTTGGCAAAGAGATGCTTTCTTTAGGCAAATTCGGCTATCATGCTACCGAAACAATTGCTCGAGGAACTCACAAAGCCATTCAAAAAAAGGTTAGAAAAACTCATATAGCTCCCTAAGCTAATTTATAAATTTTATGAATGAAGATTTGGAAAACTTAAAAAAAATAATTACTAACCCATTACTCTCGCCAAAAGAACAAGAAGATCTTTTGGTCTTGCTGGATAAAAATGGCGAAACCGAAGAAGTTTATCAAAAGATTCAAGCTGTTTTTGAGCAAGCTATTAGAAAGCAAGTGGCTAAAGCTGGCTTGGCTATGGAGAGCTTTGATGAACAAGTAAAATCGACTGAAATAGAAATGGAACATCAGAAAGAATTATTATTGCAAGAGACAGAAAAAAAATTAGCTGGTGTGGAAATTGATAATCTTACTGAGCATAGCAAGGTTTGGGACGACTATTATGAAAAAGTTTTTGCTTTGTGGCGTAAGTTAGAAAGCGATATCCGTGATATTGCCGCTACTATTTTGAGCGAGCAAATTAAAACAACCGATTAAATTATGTTAGAGAGAAATAAAAATAATTTTGAAAAAGAGAAAAGAGCAGACAGCCAAAAAGAGAAGCGAACCAAAGAGAAACCAGAAACTGGACAAAAAGATATGGCTTTAGCCGAGCATTTCGAGCGAGTAAAAAAAGGTTATGAAAATGACTTAAGCCAGGGAATGATGATTCCTTTGTTTGGTTTTGTAGGTAATTTTTTTAAGTTGGCTTGGCAAAGTGTCTTCTTGAAAGGTAAAAAATTTGATGAAAAAGGAAAGTTTTTTATGCAAGGAATGAAAGATGGAATTTCTAATTTATTAAAGGCAGAGTTTAATCATCTTGGCGTGATTGGAACAAAGCTGGGTAGGACTGCCAAGGGTTTATGGAAACGAGATAGCGGGGCAAAAGCAATTTTTTAGAAAGACAATTTTATGGACGAAGAATGGATACAGCTAATTAAATCATCGCTTTTAACTGCTTCAGAGCAACAAGATCTTTTGGCGTTGTTGGAAAAAGATGGGCCAAATGAGCAGTTTCTTGGAAAATTCAAGCCAGTGATTGGCGCCATGGCCAAAAGAGAGGTTGAAAAAACTCGCCTTGCCTTAGAGAAATTTCGTCAGGAAACCGAGCAGGCCAAAACCGAGCTATTGGCAAAAAAAGAAAAATTATGGCAAGATAGTCAAAGCAAGCTAGCTCAAATAGCTACTGATGATGTAGGGGGGCAAGAAGAAATTTTAGAGCAATATCATCAGCAGGTTGTTGATCTCTGGCGAGGGCTGGAAGAAAAAACTCAGAGCATAGCCACGGCAATAATGAGCGAGCAGATTAAAAACAATGGGAGTAATTGATAAAATTAAAAAGCAAGAGCCAGAAAAAAGGCGGGCCATAGTTTTAGTAATTTTAGCGATTTTGGCCTTACCATTGTTTTGGGTGGTTTTTAATAATTTTCAAATAAGAGCTAATATCTTAAGGCAAAACCAAGAGGCTGGTATAAATAATTTATCGTTGCCTGAATTGCCGCCAGAAACCACGCAGGATTTGGAAAAGCTTCAGCAAGATAAAGAAAATATGGACCAATTTTATTCAGATATGGCCGCCTTGCAAAATGCTTCTTCCTCTCCGACTACTACGCCAACCACCACCAATGAATATAATGTTGACGAACAAATAATTAATGTTCCTGAAGGTCTATAAAAAATTATGGTAAATAAAAACTCTATTTTCGTTTCGTTGATAGTTTTGTTAATTATTGTTTGTGGTTTTTTCGCTTATCAGTATTGGCAAAAAATCCAAATAAATGAAAACCAAACACAAGAGCAGTCGCCAGTAGTAAATAATCAAATAAATAATCAAAATCAAGCACAAAATCAGGCTCAAGTAGTAAGTAATGAGACAGCTATCTGGAAAATATACACCAGCGAAAAGTATAACTTCGAAGTTAAATATCCAAGCGATTGGGCTATCAATCCTGATAGATTTGGGCAGAGCAGTGTTGTTTTTGAGGCTCCGCAGTCCCAAGACGCAAAAAATCTTGAGGCAGAGTTAGAAAGAATATCAAATAGCGGAGACGAGAAAGCAATGTTGGATTTTGTTGAAAAGAATAAAGATTTATTGAACAAGGGGTTAATAGATCAAAGATTCTTTAAAGTAACAGTTATGGATAATCCCCAAGAAGTATATACCTATGAGAGTTTCAACAAAAATGTAAAGCAAGGAGTGAAAATTGAAAAAATAATGATTGGCGGTTATGAGGGAGTGGAGTATACGCTGGGCGATAACGACCCGGCGCCACAAGCAATAGTTATAAAAGATAATCGTGCGTATCTAATTGATGGAGTTGACATAGCCAATGTTTTTGATAGTGTGCTTTCTACTTTTCGCTTCTTAAAATAACTTAAAAATTATTATAAATATGAAAATTTCAAACAGTCCAACAAGAGAACAATTTCCATTAAGCGCAAGAAAAATTTGGAAAAAAGCTATTGCTAGCACCTCTATTTTAGGTATTTTTATACCACTTGTTTTTCTTTTCGTAGTATGGAAAGCGTTTTTTTCTTTTGGAAAAATAACGCCAGAAAATACATTAAATTATGTTTGGATGGGGATTTTTATTTTTGTGGGGTTTTTGTTGTTTCTTTTTCTTTGTAGTTATCTTTATCAACGATGGTATTTTGCGGTTTATTTTTATGATTTAACTGAAGATCACATAATCATTAGAAAGGGCCCAATTACGCCGAAAGAAATAACAATTCCTTATGAAAGAGTGCAAGATGTTTATGTAGACCAGGATTTATGGGATAGAATTTTTGGACTTTACGATGTCCATTTGTCCAGTGCTACAGTTTCATCTGGAATGGAAGCGCATATAGATGGTGTAATGAAAACGGCTGCTGATGGCTTAAAGCAAACGCTTTTGCAAAAAGTACACGAAAGAATTAGCCAAAAGAAACAAAGTATTTAATATCTTATGGAAAGCATTATTACAGAAAAAAAATATCCAATCAGAAAAAAGCTGATTCTGAAGTCGTTGTCAGGAGCCAATTTGCTTTATTGGGTTTTGCCAATTTTGATGATGGTTGGTTATTTTTATTGGAAAAGTACGGGAGATGCAGGGGCTTTTTTACCATTTTTGATTTATAGCTTTGTTTTTCTTGCGCCACTTTTTTTAAATATTATTCTTTTTACCTTAAGATTAACAACCTTTCATTATTCGTTTGATGAGCAATTATTGACAATTCGACAAGGTATTATTGCAAAACAAGAAAGTTTTATGCCTTATGAGGTATTTCAAGATGTTTTAGTGAAGCAAGATCTATTTGATAGAATTTTTAATTTAGCTTCTTTAGTAATTGAAAACGCCACACAACAGCCCCGACTTAGTATCAACGAAGAAAACAGACAAGAAATGAATAAATTTATTAAGGCAAAAGGGTTGCTTGGCTCAATTGGCAATAAGGTTATTATCGCTGGGTTAGAAAAACAAGACGCTGAAGCCTTAAAAGTAATTGTTTTGCAAAAAATGAAAGAGCATCCAACCGCTGACATTCAAGCTGGTTTATAAATAAATACATTTTAATTCTATGGCTAAAGATGAAAAAGTAAAAGATGAAAATAAAGAAGTGGGCTACATCAAGCCCCGAGAAATCACTGCTGAAATGCAGGAGAGCTATTTAGATTACGCCATGAGCGTAATTGTCTCACGAGCTTTGCCCGATGTGCGAGATGGTCTTAAACCAGTGCATCGCCGAATACTTTACGCCATGTATGACATGGGCTTGCGAGCCAATGTTAAGTTTCGTAAGTCAGCTACGGTGGTTGGTGAAACTTTGGGCAAATATCATCCGCACGGCGATATGGCAGTGTATGATTCTATGGTGCGTATGGCGCAGGACTTTTCTTTGAGATATCCATTGGTAAAAGGCCAAGGTAATTTTGGCTGTTTTACAAAAGATACAAAAATTAAACTAACAGATGGCAGGGATTTAAGTTTTGGAGAGCTTGTAGAAGAAGATAAAAAAGGAAAGATAAATTATACATATACTGTGAATAATTTGGGCTTGATTTCTATCGCTGAAATAAAAAAGCCAAGATTAACAATAAAACAAGCAGAGCTTGTTAAAGTGACTTTAGATAATGGAGCAGAAATTCGTTGCACGCCAAATCATCTTTTTATGTTGAAAGACGGCGCGTATAAAGAAGCCCAGTTTTTAGCTAATGGAGAATCCTTGATGCCTCTTTATCAAAAAATTTCTGAAAAAACAGATCGCTTAAATAGAGAGGGATATATTTTAATTTATCAAAGCAAAAAAGACGAGTGGGTGCCAGCTCACCACTTGGCCGATAACTATAATTTAACTAAGTGGAAATACAAAAAAGACGTGGGGCGAGTTCGGCACCACATTGATTTTAATCGGTTTAATAATAATCCAGATAATATAAAGAGAATGCAGTGGGGCGAGCATTGGGAAATTCATTATCAGAATGCTTTTTTGCTTCATCAGTGCGAAGATTATAGACAAAAAATCGCTGAGGGCAGGAGTAAATATTGGAATAATCAAGCGACCCGCGAAAAATATTCTAGCAGGCTTTCGGAAAGAAATTTGCAGAACTGGCAAAATGAAACTTATCGAGAAAAGATGAGAGTAACTGTAAGCGAGGCTAATAAAAGGTATATCCAAGAGCATCCAGAAAAGAGGCAAGAGTTTAGTATTTTAGCAACAAAGACGCTGAAACGGCTTTGGCAAAACCCGGAGTATCGCGCTTTTATGCATGAGAAAATTATTAAAGGGAATAAAAATCACACAACCAATACAACAGGTAAATTAAAATTTCTAAAAGTTTGCCAAGAGTTGCTAAATAAAAAGCTTATTATAGATGAAGAAAATTATAATAAACTTCGCAATGCAGTTTATCCTTATGGCCACGCTACTTCTTGGCAGACAGGTTTGAGCGGATATTTCCAAAATAGCCCAGAGCTAATTTATCAAGAAATAAATAAAAATCATAAAGTGGTAAAAATTGAGATGTTATCTTATTCGGAAGATGTCTACGATCTTACGATTGATCGCTTTCATAATTTTTGTTTGGCGGCTGGAGTATTTGTGCATAACTCGGTAGATGGAGACAACGCGGCCGCGAGCCGTTACACTGAAGCGAAAATGTCACCGATTGGCGAGGAAATGTTGGCTGATATTGAAAAAGACACGGTTAATTTTATCGCTAATTATGACGGCACCAGAACCGAGCCGGCTGTTTTGCCTTCACCCTTACCCCAACTCTTACTGAATGGCTCTTTTGGCATTGCTGTTGGTATGGCCACGAGCATTCCCACTCATAATGTTTTAGAGGTTTTGCAATCCACCATCCATCTTTTAGAAAATCCAGGAGCCACCACCGAGGATTTATTTCAATTTTTTCAAGGCCCTGATTTCCCAACCGGGGGTATTATTTATGGTAAAAAAGATATTATCGCGGCTTACTCGCAGGGCAAGGGCCCTATTTTAACTAGAGGCAAAGCCGAGATTGAAGAAACCAAAAAAGGCAACTCAATTATTGTTGTCACGGAAATTCCTTTTCAAGTGCAGAAGTCTACTTTAGTTTTGCAAATGGCTAAATTGGTAGAAGACAAAAGAGTTGATGGCATTAAAGATATCAGAGATGAATCGGGTAGAGATGGTATGCGCATTGTTATAGAGCTCAAAAAAGAGGCCTTTCCCAAGAAAGTGCTTAACGCTCTTTTCAAGTATACTGACCTGCAAAAAACTTTTCACTTAAATATGATTGCCTTGGTGGACGGCATCCAGCCCAGAGTATTGGGGTTGGTTGATGTTTTGAGTTTTTATCTCAAGCACAAAGAAGAAGTAGTGGTGAGGCGAACTAAATTTGACTTGCAAAAAGCTAAAGACCGCGCTCACATTTTGGAGGGGTTAATGATAGCCTTAAAAAATATAGACGAGGTTATTAAGGTTATCAAACAGTCCGCCAGCCGAGACGATGCTAAAATAAACTTGCAGAAAAGGTTTAAGTTTACCGACATTCAAGCCACAGCTATTTTAGAAATGCGCTTGGCGCAACTGGCCAAACTAGAACGAGATAAAATTGAAAAAGAATTGGCAGAAATTGAGCAGTTAATTAAAGAATTAAATTTAATTTTAAGCAATCCCAAAAAATTAAAGGAGTTGATTAAAAGCGAGTTGGTGGCTATGGCTGATAAATATAAAGATGTGCGACGCACCAAAGTGATGGTGGGTAGGTTGGGGGAAATTGGTGACGAGGACTTAATCCCGCAGGAAGAGGCCATTATCACTATTACGCAAGGCGGGTTTATTAAACGAATGAAATCTTCGGTGTATCACACGCAAAAGCGGGGTGGCAAAGGCGTAGCAGGTATGGAAGTGAACGAAGAAGACATTGTGGAACATTTTGTGGTGGCCAACACCTTGGACAAAATGATGTTTTTCACGGACTCGGGCAAGATATTTCAGTGCTTTGCCTGGGAAATACCCGAGCTTACTAGAATTTCCAAGGGGCGAGGCTTGCTCAACTTCATTGAAATTACTCCGCAAGACAAAGTTTTGAGCTTAATTTCTTACGCTAAGAAAGATGAGGAATTAGTGGATAAGTTTTTAATTATGGTGACCAAAGATGGTATAATTAAAAAAACAATTCTTTCGGCTTTTAAGAATGTGCGCAAAAATGGTTTGTTGGCTGTTAAGTTGCAAGCTGGCGATTCGTTAAGAAGCGCCAAAATAGCTGACAAGGATGATGAGATTAGCTTAATCACTAAAAATGGTCAGTCAATTAGGTTTAAGGAAAGTGATGTTAGAGCGATGGGTCGGGGCGCTTCTGGAGTGAAGGGTATGAAAATAGCTAAGGCTGATGAAGTGATTGCTATGGATGTTATCAAAACAAAAAATAAAAATGAAAAAAAGAATTATTTGTTGATTATTGCAGAGAATGGCTACGGCAAAAGGACTGATATTGAGGAATATCGGCTCCAGCATCGCGGCGGCAGTGGCATCAAGGCGGCCAAGATCAATGAAAAAACCGGTAAAATTGTTTTTGCTAAGATATTAGAACCCGACGACGAGGATTTGATCGTGATTTCCAAAAAGGGCCAAGTTATCAGAAGCGCTCTAAAAGCTATTTCTATTCATGGCCGAGCTGCTTCGGGCGTGCGAGTGATGCGTCTTGCTGCTGGTGATAAAGTAGCTTCGGGCACTTGCTTGACTGCTGTCTTGGTAGCTGAAGAACCAGCCAATAAAGAATTGTAAGGAACCGAGTTCCTTACATAATTACACAAAATTTATGTTTGTTAATCCCGAGGAAACTCTTAAGCAATTAAATT
>JAPLWE010000045.1 GCA_026396705.1 Candidatus Gribaldobacteria bacterium | reverse complement strand
TGGTCAATTTCCGGTGGAGCAAATTCGAGTTGAGTTTTGATTTCAGTATCAATTTGATTTAGAGGTAGTTGGTATTGGGTGGGGACGGCTTGATTAACTTCAATAGTGGGAGTAATAGGAATTCCGGTTGGTGTAGGTTTAAGATTATTTATTTTTTGATGTTGGCGGAGGCTGGTGACCAACAGGCTGGCAAGTAAGAGAACGAAAATAATGGCGGATAAGATAATCAAAATCAGAACTTTTTTGTTAAGTGGTTTGACAGGTGTAATCGTTGGTTGAAATAGCGGGTTAGTTTCCATCTGGATTGGTGGATTTAACAATAATAATTTTAAGATTGTCATAAATTTGACGGAGGTAGTTATTGGCAGTATTCAGACCGGATTTGGCATCCGGATAAAAATTATCGAATCTGGTTTGGTATTGTTTTTTGATGGTAAGTGAGGCAGTCTCTTCAAGACTGGTGTTCACTAAATCGGAACGGACGGTAAAATTATTCAGCCAGAGCTGGTTTTCCGGTTTAATATTAGGATCAGCTTTAGCGGTGTCGATGAGAGAATTAAGTAAACCAAGGGTATATTTTTGGTGATTGATTTGATTGTAAACCAGGGCAGAATAGATGGATTGCTGGATGTCAATATATTTGATTATAAAATCTTTTACCCAATTATTGAGGTCATTGGCGTTATTAAAATTGGGAACGATTAATAATTGTTCATTAAACCAATTTTCCCAATTTTGAAGCTCGGTTTGGAACTTATCGGTGGTGGCCGGATCGGCTGATTTATATTTGTCTAGATAAACCCGGAGAGCCTGAAGATAGGTTTTTAGGGCTAAATTACGGGCATTAATGGCATCTTTGGCGGTGGCGAGCTTGTCGGCTTCGGTGGTAACGGAACCATATTTAGTATTGACATCCTTTTTTTCGAGATATTTGGAATAGGCAGTTAAATATTGATTATATTGGAAGGTATAGTTGTTTTTAAATTGAGTAAATTGATCGATGGTGGTTGGTTCTTGAGCGATTGAAGGTTGAGTGAAAAACAAAGTGAAAAATAAAAGCAGGAACATAAATTAGTTTAACAAAAAAAATAAAAATGTGAGCTCACTGTACCACAGGTGGAACACCTACTCGAGAGTATTTTCAAAACCTACGAAAGATTGAAAGAGCTTGGTTTCACCTACTATAACGGGAAAATTGTAGTCATTGATACTGAGGAGACAGAAAATGACCAAATTTACAAACCAGCACTACAACGAAAAGAAATCTTTATTCAGAATTTTCCTGGCCCGTAGGTGGAGCAACTGGCTGCTCTGGATCTTTTTCTTCCAATGCCTTCATTTTCTTGAAAAATCTTCCAAACACTCTATACACAGACCTCTCTTGAGGGGTCAAATAGAAATCACCCATCAAAAAAGTGCTGGGGCGATATGGTTCGACTGGTTTATGTTCGTCAAAAATACTTGGTCCAATTTTTTCACCCATATGAATGCATATTATCACTTAGAAAAATTATCTTCAATAATATATAAGGGACTTTATCTCTCTTTATTCATGTCTAAGCTCATAGATTCCGCTCACTGGGTATGGAACTTTTTTAGCCTTAAAATCGACTCTCGAAGAAAACGAGCAAAGCACTATAGCCTTGAAATGTTGATTTGTGAACGTTTTTGAAAAAATTCGAACTCATTTCAAGTCAAACTGTTAGCTTGCCGCTTTGCGGCTCGCTACTCCAGCGCGGCGCCCCCACCCACCGCGCTTCCGTTATTTTTTGCGCGCGCGATTTTTTCTCTCACTTCGTTCGAGCAAGGAAGGAATTTATAGTGTCCTTGCCCCACCCGCCCGTGCGTGGACACGGAAACTCCCTATATGATACCAAAAACCATTGGCCAATTTCCACTATTTTGGCCATAAAAAATAAACCCCAATTTTGATATACTGTAAATATGGACAATGAGGAATATCGCAAAAAAATAGAGCTTGAAATATTGCAAATTATTGAAGATGGTCTAAAGGCTCATCAAATGGATGCCAACCGAGCGAGGGAACTAGCAAGGTATATATTAAGTTCCCTCCATCCCCACATGACATTAAATCAAATTCATGATGTGGTTCAAAACTTCGATGACCATTTTTCAGAATTAGTACCAGTAGTTTTAGAAGTTTCCAGAGATTATGATGAAAAAGTAAAAAACGCTGTCGTTAATCATGTAGGAATCCTTTTGAAACAAGGAAAAATTGAAGAAGCAAATGTTTTATTAAAGAAAGCTGCTAATAAAGAAGTTAAATTAAAGGAATAATATGGCCGATGGACCAGTTACAGAATTACCAACGATAAAACAACCAGAAAAACCAGCGGCTCTAAAACCGCCCGAGGCAAAAGCGCCTGAAAAGCCTATTGGCCAAGGTGAACAAAAAATTATCGAGAGAATAGTTGAAGATGGCAATCCTGATCAAGTTTTACGAGATATTGCTGGAGAGCAGTCACCTCAAAGTGAGACAGGGAAAACTCCCTTTGAACAATTTTTAAATGATGAAGCTGCGAGAGATAAAACATCCATAGTAGGTGGCGAAATTATCTCTCCAACAGCAATAAAAGTGGGAGAAACCTCACCTCAACCGGCTCAAGAAAGAGGTTTGTCGTCAGCAATTACAAGTGCTAGTGGAAAACAAGAGGTTCCGATTGCGGACAGACAGAAAAATGTTCAAAAAATAGTTGATGCTGCAATAGCTGCGGGAGTACCAAGAGAAAAAATAAGCGAACACTTAAAATCACTTGGGATAACTGCTGTCTCTCGCGAACAAGTAGCTACTCAATCGGCAACAGGAACAACTGCGCCGGAATCAGGCAAAAATATTTTAGGCGAAGATAGAATAAAGGCATATTTATCTGAAATTTCTCTCCAAATTCCTAAAGTAAAAGAGGGTAGTTTAACTCAATCTCAGTTACAAACTGTAATTAATGAAGCAAAAGCTGCTGGAGTTTCGGTTGATAGAATTAAATCCGCCTTGGAAGCACAAGGCGTGAATATCGTTCCTGCTCAAGAAGGTAAAGATCAGCAATCTACTCCAAAAGCATCAGAACAGACCGTACAAGAAAAAACAAAACCGGAAACCACAGAAGCTGATGAAAAAACTCAGGCATTTCAGCAACAAATTGAGTCCTTTTTAAGAGTTGTTTCTAGTGATCCGACATTACAAAGGACATTGCAGGTTTACAGAGAAAAAACAAAAACTACAGAAACAGATATGCAAATTCTGGCAAAAATGGCTCAATCAATGTATGAGGTTATTCATAAATCAGGAATGCCGAGAGAAGCGCTAATAGATTCTCTTCATGCCCCTAATGTTGATGAGTATATCCAAACATTTGACTCTGAAAACCCTCAAAGATTAAGAGACCGTGTCGCAAGTACGTCTAAAGTTAGACAGATTACAGAGCAAGAATTGATTGATGGGGGCCAGCCTGATCAAGCAGCTGGTTTTGTTTGGTTCAAGGGTAATGCCCCCAGACCTCCAAATGCTAGAGAGGTAAGATTTTACATTAACGCAAGTCCTGAAGGTAGTTCAACAGTGGCCGAAAAGCTAGCAAGGATATCTGATCAGCTGGATCAATATGGAATGCGTTTGCAATTCAAATTCCGAAAAGATTTTGAAGAATACACAAGAACAGATACTTGTGTAGCATATTTATATATGCCTGAAGCAACAACTCCTGAGCAAAAGGCAAATTCAGATCAGTGGCTTGGTGTGGTAAAAGACGGAATGGGAAGATTGCCTCAAGACGCATTAAGACCCCGATCGTCTTTCTTTACAAATCAAATAGCGGAAGGTGTTTCTTTTGTTGAAGATACAAGAGATGAATCAGGGAAAAAGGGTGAAAGTTACACCAGTAGAATAACTAAAACAATTGCTGAGTCTTGTGGTGAACTTTCAGGCCAATATGATTCTCTCACTCCTGAAGCAATGCAAGCTATTTCTGCGCGAGCAGCAACAAAACTTAGACAATTGAACTATATTTAACCCTCTTGTTTTCCACTTGTAGTTTTTGGTATATTGTTATTGGTCTCAACAATTCAAGAAATTGCTTTTTTTAATGGCGCAATCGGACAATAGGAAGACAATTTCTGTTGAGTCCACCGGTTGCGCCATTTAAGTTATAAAAAGTTCTTTAAAATTTTTGCGTTTTTCTTTGGACAAAATCATATCTGATTTTGTCCTGTTCGAGCCGACTTTTTCGGAAGCGCGGCGGGTGGGGGCGCCGCGCTGGAGTAGCGAGCCGCAAAGCGGCAAGCTAACAGTTTGACTTGAAATGAGTTCGAATTTTTTCAAAAACGTTCACCAAAAGGGAAATCGAGTCGGAAGTGGGGGCAGCGCTGGCTGCGCCCCCCTTCGCAGACAGCGCTGCAAAGGCATAATTCAAATCCGCCGAGAGCCGCCGATTCATTAAAAAGAAGTTCGAGCCGACTTTTTTTACCATGATTGACAAATCATGGCAATTATTTTT
>JAPLWE010000047.1 GCA_026396705.1 Candidatus Gribaldobacteria bacterium | reverse complement strand
TATTGGTAAAGAGGGTCGCAATATTAAAACTTTTGAAAAATTAGCCGGCGTGGATGTGATTGTAGATGAAACTCCAGAAACCGTTATTATTTCCGGTTTTAATCCTCTGCGACGACACATTGCCAAGATTGCTTTGGAGCGCTTGGTTAAAGATGGTCGCATTCAACCAGTGCGTATTGAAGAGGCCTTAGCTAAAGCTAAAGAAGAAATAGAAGAACAAATTCAAGAATACGGCGAAAGGGCAGTGGTGGACGCGGGAGTGGTGGGTTTACCGCTTAAAATTGTTCAGCTCTTAGGTCGATTGCATTTTAGAACAAGCTATGGCCAAAATGTTTTATTGCACTCACTGGAAGTAGCTCATTTATCAGCCGCTTTAGCTGAAGAGTTGGGGCTTGACGCTAAGGTGGCCAGAAAAGCTGGGCTTTTGCACGACATTGGCAAATCGGTTGACCATCAAATACAGGGCTCGCATGTTGATATTGGTATTAAGATTTTAGAAAAGTTCAAGCAAGACCCCGAGGTGATTACAGCTATGAAAGCGCATCATGAAGAATATCCCGCTGAAAGTTCCGAAGCTCTTTTAGTCAAGGCGGCTGACCAAATTTCGGGAGCCAGACCTGGAGCGAGAAGAGACACCGTGGAAAACTATATTATGCGCTTGAAAGAGTTAGAAGACTTGGCTTTAGGCTTCCCCGGCGTAGGCACTGTTTATGCGGTACAAGCAGGTCGGGAAATTCGGGTGTTTGTTAAACCAGAAGAAGTAGGGGATTTGGAGGCCTATAAATTGGCTCGCGACATTGCCGATAAAATTCAAAGAGAATTAAATTACCCTGGCGAAATTAGAGTTAATGTGATTAGAGAAACCAGAGTAATGGAATATGCCAGATAGGTGTTGCTTTTTCTGCGTGTTTATTGGTATAATGTGGTTAATTGTAATTAAAGCAAAGGTCGTAGTTTAAATTTTAAGAAAAAAATATGGCAAAAGTTACTAAAGAAGATTTAGTTGAAGCAATTGTTAAAGCCATTGAGTGCACCAAGAAAGATGGTGAAACGGCTATTAACACAGTGATTGCTGAAATTACCAAAGATTTGAAAATGGGCAAAGATGTGGTTTTAACTGGCTTTGGCAGCTTTACAGTTTCCAAGAGAGCCGCCAGAATGGGCCGAAATCCTCAAACTGGAGCGGCTATTAAAATCGCCGCCAAGAAAGTTCCTAGGTTCAAGGCAGGCAAGGGCCTGAAAGACGCTGTTAAATAGACGAAAAATTAGGACGCGTCCTAAATTTTCACAAAACAAAAAATCCTCCGTCAATTAACGGAGGATTTTTTGTTATATCAGGTATCTACTGACAAATGCGTATACATTGTCATATAATGTATACATATGATAAATAATAAAATTATCAATACCCGAGTTTCCAAGAAGCTCTACGAAAAAATCTCTGTTGAAGCCAAGAAAAACAGGACTAATGTTTCTAACCTTATTAGAAATTTAGTTGAAGATGCTTTGGAAATCCATGAGGATATCCATGAAGCAGTAGACAAAAAAATCAGAAAATATCTTTCTGAAACAGAAAAACAAAATATTCTTGGTTATCAAGAATATGCTGGAAGCGTCTCATATTCATGGTTTTTTCCACGCGGACCCTCATCCCGCCAACATTATTTTCACGCCGGAAAAAGAATTAGTTTTTATTGATTTCGGGATTATTGGCCATCTGGCAAAAAAAGAAAGAGTTTTGATTTTGCGATACTTTCGCACTATCATGGCTGGTAATGCCGAGGGCTCTTTTGATTCGTTGCTTGAGCTTTGTAGCAACAAACGGCTAAACAATATTGGCCAAATCAAAAAAACATATTGCGTCTTAGCTGACCAGTTTGTCGCGACATTTAACGCAAAAACTTATTTAGACCAACAGATAAAATCTGGCCCCATCTTAACCCAAACCCTGCGGCTCATGCAAAGCAATGGCCTAAAGTTGCCAGTAAGTATTGTTAGGTATTTTAAGGCGTTTGAAACAGTTGAGGGTTTAATTTTTGCTTTATACCCAGAGCTACAAATTCAAGATATGCTCAAAGAGTTTAGGAGGGTGTCAATTATCAATATTATTGATTCCCTTCCCGCCAAACTTAACAAAAAAAGCATTAATTCCCTTATGTTTAAGTTAATAGATTCGCTTGAAGAAAAATTGCTATTAGACGAATAGTTCGTCCAAAACTAAGTGATTTCAAAACAAAAAATCCGCTACTAGGCGGATTTTTTAGTTTAACACTGGAGCGGGTGACGGGAATCGAACCCGTATCATTTGTTTGGAAAACAAAAATAATAGCCGTTATACGACACCCGCCTTCGCCAGCCATAGCTGGCTTCGGCGGGCAATGCCCGCTAGACAGCGAAGGCTGGGTTTTTGTCGGAGTGCTGGGAATCGGACCCAGATCATACGCTCCCAAAGCGCATATACTACCACTGTACTACACTCCGTCTTCGCCACGCCGAAGCTTTAGCATAGGCGGGTAAACAATTAAATCTTAGCTGATTTTGGGTGAATTATCAACATCTATTGTTTGTTTGTTTATGATATAATCATTTAATGTCAAATATTATTCTTCAGCGCATCAACCCAATTTATCCTTGTCGCAAATATGGTGTGTCTCTTTGGCAATGCCCGCAATTTCTTTTTTTGGTGATGGGCCTTATTATTATTGTGGCTATTGTGATGGCTTGGTTTGTGGCTAGCGCCAAAATTAGCGATCCAGCTATTGTTACTTTGATTGTTTTAATTGTTGGAGCAACCTCGTTGATGTTGAGTTTTATCATTACTAGCAGTTTTGAGCGGTTAGCGGCGGCTTCACGCATGAAAACCGAGTTCATTGGTATTGTTTCACATCAACTAAGAACGCCCTTAACTAATTTAAGATTTTCTTTAGATCTTTTGCTTTCCGAAAATGTTGAGCAAATTAAAATAGACCCTAAAGAGTATTTTGTTATTTTGCAGGAAAATACTAAACGCATGGGCGTTTTAATTGATAATTTGTTAACAATTTCCAGATTAGAAAGCGGCAAGCTACCCTTAGATAAAAAATTGATTTCTTTGGAAGAAGTGGTCAATGTTTTAGTGAGCAAGACTAGGCCATTTGCCACGGCTTCGCAAATTAGCATTGTAACTAATTTTCAATCTAATTTAGGTAAAGTTTTAGTTGATCCTTTTTGGTTAGACCAAATTATAACTAATCTTTTAGATAATGCCGTTCGCTATAGTAAAGGTGGCGGGCAAGTTGATATTAATATAGAACGCAAGGGCAAGAAGATTTTGTTGGCTATCAAAGATCAAGGAGTGGGTATACCAAAAGAAGAACAGAAATTTATTTTTGAAAAGTTTTTCCGTTCAGCCAACGCCATAAAGCAACAAACTGACGGTTCAGGGTTGGGGCTGTATATTGTGAAGAAATTTATAGAATTGTTGGGCGGGAAAATTTGGTTTAGCTCTATAATGAATAAGGGCACCACTTTTTATTTTACTTTGCCAGAGGTTAAGTAACTAATAATAAATAATCATAAAAATATGAAAACGATTTTATTGATTGAAGATGAAGCCGCTTTGCAAAAAACAATGGGTGATGCTTTGGGAGGGGCTGGTTATAGGGTCTTGCAGGCCTTAGATGGCGAGGCTGGTTTGCGTTTGGCTTTATCTGAAAAACCTGATTTGATTATGCTTGATTTGATTATGCCCCATAAAACAGGCTTTGAAGTTTTGGCAGAATTAAAGCAAAACTCGGCTATTAAAAATTTACCGGTGATTGTTTTAACTAATTTAGAAAGCATGAATGATATTGAAAAGGCCTTGGCCGCTGGAGCGGTCACTTATTTGGTCAAGGCTAATTATAGCTTGCAAGATGTCTTGAATAAAATAGAACAAGCTATTAAAAATTAATCAAGCTAGTATCTTATGACTATTGGACTACCACAACTCAAGGCCTTTCTCTTGGACGCGGGGTTGTTGTCTGAACAACAATTTAACGAAGCGGTTAAAATTGCCCAACAAAGCGATAAAGCTGTGGAAGATGTTTTAGTAGCTAATCAGTCGTTGAATCCCGATGATTTGGCCCGGCTTAAGGCTTATATTTTGGGTATTCCTTTTATCAACTTAGAGAAAGAAATCATTCTTCCGGAAATTTTAAAAATTATTCCCGAACCCATTGCCCGTAGTCATAATATTGTGGCTTTCAAAAAAAGCGGTAAAAATTTGGAGGTGGCTATGCTTGACCCAGAGGATTTGAAAACCATCGAATTTATTAAAAAGAAGGCCGCTCTGAAAATTATGCCCCGTTTAACCACCGTGCAAAGCATTAAAAATGTTTTACAGCAATACCAGCAAAGCTTGCAGGTAGAGTTTGGCGACATTATTAAAAAAGAATCGGCTGATGTAGAAAATATTCCTGACACTGACGATGAAAGTGGTGTGAGCTCCAAGGAATTGGAAAAACAGGCGCAAGATCTGCCGGTTATCAAGATTGTTGATACCTTGATGAAGCATGCTATCTTACAAAGCGCTTCGGATATTCATATTGAGCCAACCGAGAAAGAAGTGTTGGTGAGATATCGCATTGATGGCATTTTAAGAGATGCTATGACTTTGCCATTAGCCACTAAATCGGGGCTGGTGGCTCGTATCAAAGTATTGAGCAATCTAAAACTTGATGAGCATCGTTTGCCTCAAGATGGCCGATTCAAGATTGAAACAAATGAGTTTCGTTATTCGGTGAGGGTTTCTATTTTGCCGGTTTTGAGTGGCGAGAAAATAGTGATGCGCTTGTTGTCGGAAAATGTTAAGGGTTATAGCTTGGAGTCCTTGGGTTTGTTTGGTCAAGCTTTAGAAGATATTCAACAGGCTTTAAGAAGGCCATTGGGCATGATTTTAATCACTGGGCCTACTGGCTCGGGTAAAACCACCACCTTGTATTCAATGATGGAAATTTTGAATAAGCCCGAAGTAAACATTTCCACGGTAGAAGATCCTATTGAATATCGTATGTATCGAGTTAATCAAACACAGGTTAATTCAAAGATCGGTCTGACATTCGCCAATGGCTTGCGGACGCTTTTGCGTCAAGACCCAGACATCATTATGGTGGGTGAAATTCGCGACAACGAAACCGCTGCCTTAGCTATTAATGCGGCTTTAACTGGGCATTTAGTTTTATCAACTTTGCATACCAGCTCCGCGGCCGGCACTATGCCTCGTTTAATTGATATGAAAGTAGAGCCATTTCTTTTGGCTTCTACCTTAAATATAATTATCGCTCAACGATTGGTGCGTAAATTAAGCGGGGAGAAAGAAAAGTATTTCTTAAATGAAATAGAAATAGCTAATTTATGTAAATTATGTAATTTAGAAAATGTGATAGAAATTTTAAGGCAAGAAAAATTCATTAAAGAAAAACAAGGCATTGGCGAGGTGGCTTTTTATAAAGCAAAATCCAGCAAAGATTCGCCCGATGGCTATCAAGGCCGAGTGGGCATTTATGAGATATTAAAAATCAATGAAACTATTAAAGATCTTATTCAAAAAAATGCCACTAGCGATCAAATTCAAGAGGCCGCCCAAAAGCAGGGGATGCGCTTAATGATTGAAGACGGGTTTGTGAAAGCAGCCCAAGGCTTAACCACTATTGAAGAAGTCTTAAGAGTAATTTCTGAATAACACGAGCAATATGCCCGACCCCATACCGCCTCACGCCAAAATAGTTTTTCAGGGCCAAATTTTTGAAGTTTGGCAGTGGGAGCAAAAAATGTTTGATGGCTCAATAGCTATTTTTGAACGATTGCGACGACCCAATACCGTGCAAGCTGTGGCCACTGTGGGCGATAAAATTTTGATAGAAACCCAGCAGCAACCCGATCACATGACGCCATTCCCGTCTTTGCCGGGCGGCCGTTGTGATAGTTTTAACGAAGAACCATTGATGGCTATTAAAAGAGAGCTATTAGAAGAAACCGGCTATGTTTCTGATGACTGGACACTCTGGCAAGAACAAAATCCGGTGGCTAAAATTCAATGGACAATTTACACTTTTATTGCCCGTAATTGCGTTAAGCAGCAAGAGCCTCATCTAGATTCTGGCGAAAAAATAACCACTCGTTTGATTGATTTTGACGAGTTTTTAATGTTGTCCGAACACCCTCATTTTTACGAAAAGGAATTGGTTATGCCACTCTTGCGAGCCCGCCTTGACCTCAAGGCCAAAGAGGCCTTACGAGCATTGCTTTTTGGCCAATAATCCGTAAAATTTAGAAGATTATCTGGAGGGGTCGGATAACGGCTATTCCACCATTCTTGAAAAATGGCGCCAGTAATGGCATGTGAGTTCGAATCTCACCCCCTCCGCTAAATTACCAAATTTGAACCGAAGGAAAATAAGGGGTTTGCGCGATTGAAAGGCCGGTATCTAAATAAGATGCCGGCTTTTCTAAATTTATTATAATTTCAAAAAACTGGTATAATAAAACCATGAACATAAACCAAAAACATCTAAGTTATATAAACACGATCAATCTCGGTTCTTATTATACGCCAGAGATTATTGTTGATCTGGCTTATTCTATTTTACAAAGCAATGTCCCCAACATTAAAGACTGGACGATTTTAGATTCGTCTTGTGGTTATGGTTCATTTTTAGCAAAAAAAAATATTGCGAAAAGATTGATTGGCGCTGATATTGATGAAAAAGCTCTCTCTGAAGCAAAAAAAAGAAGTGATGATGTAGAATTTTTCTATCAAAATTCACTTGTCCATGTTTTTCGAAAAAACCTGGCGATTGAAAATAATGAAAAACTTATAGCCATAGGTAATCCGCCATATAACGATACGACTTCTATAATCCGTAGTTCTATAAAAGACGCTTCTGTTCAAGACAAAATTGATTCTGATATAAAAACCAGAGATTTAGGAATGTCTTTTTTGCTTTCTTATAATAAGCTTCAAGCGGATTATGTTTGCGTTTTGCACCCGCTGTCTTATCTTATAAAGAAAGCAAATTTTGCCTTACTTTCAAATTTTGCCAAAAACTATAAATTAATTGACGGAATAATAATAAGTAGTCATGAATTTTCTGATACCTCTCGTGGAATGGCTTTTCCCATCTTAATAGCTCTTTATAAAAGAGATCAGGATGGGATGACATATGATTATATCCAAGACTATCAATTTAAGATAAAAGGTGATGGTCTTTTTCGTTTGAAAGATTTTGACACCATAGTTAATTATGTTCAAAAATATCCAAATAAAAAATATTTAAATAAAAACGATAAGCCAGTGGCGAAGTTTTGGACATTAAGGGATATAAATGCGCTTAAGCGCAATTGCACTTTTATTGATTCTGATACTTATAACACTGTCTATATATTAATGGAAAAGCTCCCATATTATTGCTATATTGATGTCTTCAAGCAATATGCAGACAAAATGCCATATTTTATTGGAAACTGCGATGTGATAATTGATAACGAAAAATTTAATGAAATAAAAGAATGTTTTATCGCCCAGAGCGTTCATACAAATCCCATTTTGAAAAATAAGTTTAAGTTTAGAGAAATTCCTAATGCTAAACTAAAAATAGAAAACTATTTTAAGGAATTATTAGGGAGTAAATTAGGTGAAAAATATGCCCAAAATTTTAATTAAAGAGCAAGAATATAAAATTGAAGTGCCAATATTACTAACCGCTGTTAGTGGGAAAATCCGTATTAAGAATCGCTCAATTGTAAATGAATACGGAACTCCAGTCGCGGTTAAGCGTGATGGATTTGCTTTAAGTAACTATGTTGAATGGCAAATCGGTTACGATGTCGTTAAAAAGGAAGTTGAAAAATTAGCAGAGTCATCATTACCAGAGACGGAATTTACTGGCGCAAATGGAAAAGTTAAGGCGCTTTATGAATTATCGGAATATATTTGGTATTTTTATAAATGGAATATTGTATCCAGAGAAGAACTGGAAGGCATTATCACTTATCTCAATTCGATACAGGGTCGCGATTTGGTTGGCAACAATTCTGAGTTGCAAATTGATCGTAGTCACCCAATAGCAAAAAATATAAACGGATTTGATTTTGAATATACTCAAGTTAAATATCCGCTTTTAATTCACAAATTTAATGGATACGAAATAGTTACCGAAATAAAAATTACCGAAAAACAGTACGCAGTCGGCACGCAACCGATGTTGTATTTGTGTTTTCCAATTACAGAATTAAAAGCGATAACCAATTTAATCGGACGAACCGCCGCAACAAAAGAAATCGCCCATTTTGAAATCACGGAAAGTAATATTAAAGTATTCTTAGAAATGCTAAAAATGTTTGGCACTCTATCTAACAGTCATAAGCATGATATTTTGCAAATTATAAATACTATCTTGGCGTAATTTAAGTATTTTTACTCGTAGCACTATGGAAAATATTGTCAGAACAATTTGTTTGTTTACTGATGAGATAACAGCTCAAGATATTGAAAAGCTTGAGAAAATTTATCAAGTTTTGCAAGGGAATAATTTTTCTATTCAAACAAAAAGAATTTGTTTGTCGGGCTATAAAACAGAAATAAACGATCAAGAACTATTAGAGAAGGGAATTTTGCTGGGTTTAGGCGAGCAAACTTTTCAAGGATTAAAAGAAAATTTTACGGACTTTTTGCAATCGGAAAATAAAGCGATAAATTTGGATTTAACCAATGAAAATATCATAGTTGATCAGGCTGATATTCTTTTTGAGATAATTAGAAATAAGCCCGAGAACACTTTTAGGTTTACTTTTGGTTTTAATCTGCCGGTTT
Organism: Candidatus Gribaldobacteria bacterium; assembly: GCA_026396705.1. Classification (GTDB taxonomy): domain Bacteria; phylum Patescibacteriota; class Minisyncoccia; order Minisyncoccales; family CG1-02-41-26; genus CG1-02-41-26. The sequence continues at coordinate 3,402 of JAPLWE010000047.1, read as the reverse complement.
CCAGTCCTTACTTCCCGTCCGCAAAATTTGGCCAAAAGGGTTTTAGTGTTGGCTTACAACCAACTGATTTATCAGTCGATTGTAAAAGCGTTGAGCAATGGCTGGAAAAAATGAAAGCTGTTTGGCAAGAAATTGATTTACTACTAAAGCCTATCGATGGCTATTTGGGTATTGACTCGTCAATTGCCCCATTATTTCAAGGTCCAAGCAGTTTGGTAAATTTTGTTAAAAGATTAGGTTTGGATTTTAGCCATTCCGTGACAACTGATATTTACACAAAAATTTCAAAGTTTATTAAGGAAAACAATCCCAAGCCAATTGGACTTGGCGGGTTGATGCTTCCGTGTTTGGAAGATTTTGAATTGGCCGAAGAATACGAAAAAGGAAATTTTAGTATTGAACGCAATATGTTTTTGAGCCTGCATTCTGGCTTGGGTATTGATACATACCCGATTGCTGTCAATCAAAATAAAGAAAGAGTGGTTGAAATTTTAAGATTGATGCAACAGCTAAGCAGTAAATACAGGAAGCCACTTTCCGCCAGATTTGTTTCTGACGGTCAAGCGAAGATTGGCGAAAAAACAGATTTCAAAAATCAGTATTTGAAAGATGTAATTGTTCGTGAGTTATGATATGGCAGGAATGAAGCGAGGTCGTGACAAAATGTCACGAACTGAAATTTATGGCCAAAGACGGCAAGTTTTATTTAATTGATGTGGCAGATACGGAAGCGATGTTTAGATTTTTAGTGTCAAGATTATTAACAACCAATGCTTGACTTTTTTACATCTACCTATATACTTAAACTATATGGTTAACAAATACGCCAAATTTATTAAGGATATTAGAAAAGAGCGAGGGTTATCCCAAGCTTTTATGGCTGAAAAAATAGGAATTTCTCGGCCATCTTTCGTTGCCATAGAAAAAGGCGCAAGGGACCTTACTTTGGGAGAATTTGAAAAGTTATCTGGTATTTTGCATATATCGTTTGAAGAATTAGAGAACAAGGAATTGCCTAATTATGAAAAGTACAAGCAGATGATTTTAGCTTTTTTAAGAAAGGGGGGAGTAATTCCAAAAACCAAGCTGGCCAAGCTTTTATATTTTGCAGATTTTGCTTGGTTTTATTATCACTTGCAGAGCATGAGTGGTATGCAGTATCGCAAAATACAGTATGGCCCGGTTTCAGACACCTACTTTAGAATTATTGATGAGATGTTTGATAAGGGAGAAATAAATATCACTCAAACAAAAGATGGGGCTATGCTTATTTCACAAACAAGAAGCGGGGCAAAGATTGATTTGTCGGAAATAAACAAAAAAGAAGAAGAGCTTATTGAAAACATTGAAAAAAAATGGCAAGGCAAGAAAACTAATGAAATAGTAGATTTTACCCATAAGCAGTTTCCTTATCTCTACGCGAAAGACAACGAAGTTGTTTCTTACGGGCTTTTTACTCAAGAAGATCCAGATGAAATCTACTAAATATAAAGTAATATTTGAGCCATTTACTGAAAGGCACTTTATAAAATCTTTTGCGAAAAAGTATAAAGGGGCTTGGGATTTTACTTTAAGGCTTTTGGAAAAAGAGTTTGAGCAGATAGACTTGTTGTTTTTGAAAAATGTGGCCGAAACCATTGTTGATTCTGAAGAAATAAAGATTTGCAAAACAGAGTTTAAGATTGCCAGTACCCAACAATCACGGCATGGTTCGGGCAATAGGTGCATTGTGGCTTTACATAAGGACACAAACACTGTTTGCGTTCTTTTGGTTTACCATAAAAATAACCTTGGCGATGGCAACGAAACTGCCAAGTGGAAACAAATTATAAAAGAGAATTATCCTAAATACAAAGATTTATTATAAATCATGGAAAAAATTATCAGAACAATTTGTTTGTTTGCCGATGAGATAACAGCTCAAGGTATTGAAAAGCTTGAGAAAATTTCTCAAGTTTTGCAAGGGAATGATTTTTCTATTCAAACAAAAAGAATTTGTTTGTCGGGTTATAACGCGTCAATAAAAGATCAAGAGTTATTAGAAAAGGGGATTCTGCTGGGTTTGGGTGAGCAAACTTTTCAAGGATTAAAAGAAAATTTTGCGGTTAATGCAACAGTTAAGCAATAAATATAAGAAGCCACTTTCCGCCAGATTTGTTTCTGACGGTCAAGCGAAGATTGGCGAAAAAACAGATTTCAAAAATCAGTATTTGAAAGATGTAATTGTTCGTGAGTTATGAAAAGTGGATAAAGTTTTTGTAAAAGCTTTTGATGATGTTAAAATATAAGTAGGGAAGAAAGGTTTCTTAAATTATTAAAAATAAATATATGAAAAATAGTAACTTAATAATAATCGCGCTAGCTATTTTCGTAGCGCTTGGTCTCGTTGGGCCGACTACTTCGTTGGCGGCCGGGCCAGCAGTAGTAGACTTAGGAACAGCGGGCAATTTTGCGATTTTATCAGAATCCGGGATTACCAACATTCCTACATCTGATGTCACTGGAAACATTGGCACGACTCCAATCACTGGAGCTGCTATTACTGGAGTGGGTTGCACGGAAGTAGTTGGAACAATTTACACGGTGAATGCTGCTGGTCCGGCATGCAGAACAATAGATTCTGTTTTACTAAACACAGCTCGAATTGATATGGAGGCTGCTTACACTGCTGCCTCTAATCGTGTAATTCCTGCTCCAACTGTTGGTTTGGCTGGGGGAAGTCTTGGTGGGCAAATCTTAACGCCTGGTATCTATAAATAGAGCACCGATGTTAACATAGCAACCAATATTACTCTTTCGGGTGGCGCCAATGATGTTTGGATATTCCAAATTGCTGGAAATCTTGGCATTGCTTCCGGCGCTAGCGTGCCGGCTGGTATAAAAGTGTTGCTCACTGGCGGAGCTCAAGCCTCAAATGTTTTTTGGCAGGTTGGCGGTGGCACCGGCGCGACTCTCGGAACTTACTCTACATTTGAGGGAAATATATTAAGCGCCACTCAAGTTATTATGCAAACAGGTGTGGTTCTTAATGGCCGGGCGCTGGCTCAAACTTTAGTTACACTTGATTCCAGCACTGTTACAGCTCCCGCTACTCCGGCTGCGGCCACGATTACTGTTACTAAAGTAGTGGTTAATAATAATGGCCGTAGTAAAGGTGTTGCCGATTTTCCATTGTTTGTCAGTGGATCATCTACTACTTCTGTTATCTCTGGCGCGACCAATGTTTTCCCCGCGCCTGCTACCTATACCATCACTGAAACTTCCGACCCAAACTATGTCCAGACATTTTCTCTTGATTGCGATGCCGTTAATGGCACCATAAATCTCGCTCCAGGCGAGAATAAGTTTTGCATTATCACTAATACTGATTCAGGCGGTTCCCGTTTTGTCCCACCACCTGTG